>DATBFI010000293.1:0-9511 GCA_036558585.1 Chitinophagaceae bacterium | reverse complement strand
AAGAGCTACTCTTGAAAGCACCAGTTTAAAACCGGAAGACTGGAACGATTGGGGTAGCACAACTTCTGATTCACAATTGTTTCTTAAGTTATCTGGTGGCACAACACCTTCCCGGGTTCAGGCACAAATAATAAAACTTTTTAAAAAACATCAAAAACCTGATCCGGAAGATCATAGTACTACCACATACATATTGCAACCTTTGAGTGACTTACATTTTAATGCTGATTATAGTAATTTCGATCAGCGTCTTGCACATAAGCCCACATTATACGGCTTATTGGCTGTAGCTGCATTCCTGCTGCTTTTAGCTTGTATTAACTTCATCAATCTTACTACTGCACAGGCATCACAAAGAGCAAAAGAAATTGGGATCCGCAAAACAATGGGCAGTTCAAAAAAGCAATTAATAATTCAATTTTTAAGTGAAACTTTTTTACTTACATTTCTTGCAGCGATATTGTCGCTGCTGATAACACCATTGCTTTTAAAAGTATTTGCTGATTTTATTCCTGAAGGTTTGCATTTTAATTTGATACAGCAGCCCGATATAATAATGTTCATGGGAATACTTGTAGTTACTGTTACTGTTTTGTCTGGTTTTTATCCTGCTATTGTTCTTTCTTCATTTCAGCCCGTGAATGTATTAAAGAACCAGGCAAATACAGGTAAATCACGCAGTGCCTGGTTGCGTAAATCATTAACTGTATCACAGTTTGTGATCGCCCAGGTATTTATTATCGCGACAATTCTTGTAAGCAAACAGATCAGTTATTCCCTTAATAAAGACATGGGTTTTAAAAAAGATGCGATAATTAATTTCAATACCAATTACTATGATACGGTTCAGGGTCACCGTTTTTTGTTAATGAATAAATTAAAAGCTATTCCTGAAATAGCACTGATAAGTCTCGGAAATAATCCGCCCTCTTCAAACAATACATGGAGCAGCACCATGAAATTTAAAGATGGGAAAAAAGAAGTCGAGACAGATGTACAGGTAAAATTGGGGGATACCAACTATATCAAATTGTACCAAATGAAATTGCTCGCAGGTTCCAATCTTCCATACAGCGATACGGTTCATAATTTGATCATCAATGAAACTTATGCACATATTCTCGGATTTCGGCAATTACAACAGGCGATAGGAAAATATATTGAGTGGAATGACAAACAAAACCCGATCGTTGGGGTAGTTGCCGACTTTCATCAGCATTCATTCCATGAATCTATCAAGCCATTGATAATAACAACAAACACTTCGCAGGAGCGCAATTTCAGCATTGCACTGCGACCACAAAATGCTGAAGGCACTATATGGAAAACAGCTATCAGCAAAATAGAAAAAGCATTTAAACAAATTTATCCTGAAGATGATTTTGAGTATACATTTTTCGATGAAAGCATCGCCAAATATTACAAAGCTGAACAGAATATGTCACGCTTATTAATGTGGGCAACAGGGCTTGCCATCTTTATTAGTTGTCTTGGTTTACTTGGTCTTGCAATTTATATCACTAATCAACGAACAAAAGAAATAGGGATAAGAAAAGTTGTCGGTGCAACAGTTACTCAGATCGTTTCGTTGTTATCAAAAGATTTCTTAAAACTTATCATTATTGCTTTTATCATTTCTATTCCTATTGCATGGTGGGGCGCTCATGCATGGCTGCAAAATTTTGCCTATAAAACAACTTTAAGCTGGTGGATATTCTTAGCAGGAGGCTTGATCATGTTTTTAATAGCACTGATAATTCTATGTATAAGAACATTTAAAGCAGCAATGGCAAATCCAGTAAAAAGTTTGAGAACGGAGTAATGTGCTAAGTTCCCGGGCGTGTCATGGAGGGAAGTCTAAAACACAAACGATTAACTGTTTATAAAAAAAATTATGCCTATGTTCAGAAACTTTTTCAAAATAGCTTTCAGGAATATTAGCAGGCATAAAGGTTTTTCATTTATCAATATTGCCGGACTAACATTAGGACTTACCGCTTGTATTTTGATCGGGCTTTTTGTGTGGGATGAAAACGAGTATGACAAATTTCTTCCCGGGGGCGACCAGGTTTACCGTATTTACGACGAGTACACAAATCATGATGGCACTCAAACATTAGCTGTTTCCTCGCCAATGTTTGCGACTACTTTAAAACAGGATTTTCCAGAAGTAGAGCAAACAGCACGAGCAATGATGCAGGCCGAATACAAAGCTCTTTTCGAAGCCGGCAACAAAAAAGTGTACGAACAAACTGGCTACTTTGTTGATTCAACCTTCTTTGAAGTATTCCCGCTTTCATTCAAATATGGTTCTGCTGAAAAGGCTTTGGATGATCCTTCTTCAATTGTTCTTTCTGATGCGATGGCAGAACGATTATTTGGAAATGAAGATCCCGTTGGTAAACAAATATTAATGGACAAAGCGTCTTTACAAGTAAGAGGTGTTTTTATAAAGAATTCCAGATTTCATTTGCAATTTAATTACCTCCGTTCACTTTCAGCCTTGCAGCTTCCGCCAGAACGAATGCAAAGCTGGGGCTGGCATCAATTCTATAATTATGCAAAATTGAAAAAGGGAACAAATGTTCATGCGCTTGAATTAAAGTTTCAAAATGAAGTAAAAGAAAAAGCAAAGACGTTTGCCAATGATGCAAACTCTTCAGACAAGCCTTTCCTTCAGCCAGTGAAAGATATTCATTTATATTCCACCAACTTTAAATTTGATACCTCTCAAAGAGGCAATATTACTTATGTAAATGCTTTGATCATCATTGCAGTTTTCATACTGCTGATCGCATGCTTCAATTTCGTAAACCTCGCTACTGCAAAATCTTTGCAAAGAGCAAAAGAGGTTGGTGTGCGCAAAGCAATTGGTGCAGGAAAACGGCAGCTCATTTTCCAGTTCACAGGAGAAACGATATTGCTTACTCTTATAAGCATTCTTATTTCTGTAGTGCTCGCAATATTATTTCTCCCCTGGGTGAATAGTTTTACCAACAAGAATATTTCGGTCGTATTGTTTGCTAATCCCGTTGTTATCATATCATTCGCATCACTAACATTTATCGTGGGAACACTTGCAGGATTTTACCCGGCGCTCGTGCTCTCAAACTTTAAGCCGGTAAAGGTTTTGAAGGGAACAGTTTCAAGTGAAGAAGAACCGGGCAAGATTCCCTGGTTACGCCATGGCCTGGTAGTTATACAATTTACTTTATCTATTCTGTTGATCATAAGTGCCAGTGTTGTTTTTAAACAAGTTAACTACCTCCATAATAAAGATCTTGGTTTTAATAGGGAGCAGATCATGTTTTTTCCAATGAGAGGTGATAACATGTTTAGGAATGTTGATGCATTTAAAAATGAATTATCCCAGGTGGCCGGTGTTTCATCGGTTTCCATTGGCTATGGTTTTCCGGGCGATGCCGTAGCCGGTGATGAAATTATTGTGCAGCGCAATGGTCAACAGGTAACCCAATCCGCAACACAGTTAATGGCAGATTTTGATTATGTCAAAACATTAGGGCTGCAAATTGTGGCGGGAAGAGATTTTTCAAAAGCGATGGGCACAGATAAAGATCATGCATGGATCATTAATGAAACTGCTGTTAAGCAATTGGGATTCGGAACTCCACAAAAAGCACTCGGGCAAAGATTATACTGGCATCCATGGGGAGCATCTAACCCGGACTCATTAAAGGTTGGACAAGTAATAGGGGTTGTAAAAGATTTTAATTATAAAAGTTTGTATGATAAAGTGGAGACAACAGTGCTGCAAATTTTCCCTGATGCTGCATGGAAAGTAGCAGTAAAGATGCAGACAGCGAATATTGGTAATACCATTAATTCTGTTCGTAAAGTATGGAACAAATTCACGCCGGAATATCCTATTGAGTATAAGTTCCTCGATGAAAATTTTGAACAGATGTATAATGCAGAAGACAAATTAAAATCACTGCTCACAATATTTACATCTATTGCAATTTTTGTCGGCTGTCTTGGTTTGTTTGGTCTCGCAGCATATACTGCAGAGCGCAGAAGAAAAGAAGTAGGTATCAGAAAAGTTTTGGGAGCAAGCACAAGGGGTGTAGTGTTGCTTTTATCAAGAGATTTTATCAAACTCGTTGTGGTATCATTATTTATCGCATCTCCTGTTGCATGGTATTTTATGAACAAATGGTTGCAGGATTTTGCGTATCGCATCTCTATCAGCTGGTGGGTGTTTGTTATTGCTGCAATTGTTGCCATAGGCATTGCGTTTATTACGGTAAGCTTCCAGGCAATAAAAGCTGCTCTGGCGAACCCTGTAAAGAGTTTGAGAACAGAATAATGTGCTAATTTGAAAATGTGCAAATGTGAAAATGAGAAGGTCGGAAATACGACGCACATGTGTGCTATAAAATAAAATTTTTTTACATGATATCAAGCTATCTTAAAATTGCTTTACGTAATTTAATTAAACGCAAAGGATACACCATATTGAACGTTGCCGGACTTGCTATTGGCATCACCTGCTGCCTCCTGATCTTTCAATATGTTGCGTTTGAAAAAAGCTATGATACGTTTGAGCCGCAAACAAACCAGGTGGTACGTTTGCGGTTAGATTCATACCAGCAGGGAAAATTAGCGTGGCAGTCTGCAACATCATACCCTGCTTTTGGTCCTACATTAAAAAAAGATTTTCCCGAGGTTGAAGATTATTGTCGCCTGATCGATGCAAATCTTTTGTTATCGAACGACGAGCGCAATATAAAATTCAAAGAAGAAAAGGGATATTTTGCCGACCCCTCTTTTCTAAACATGTTCAATGTGCAATTGGTAAAAGGGAATTTAAAAACTGCGCTGGATGCGCCTGATAAAATTTTATTATCAGAAAACACAGCAAAGAAATATTTTGGAAATGAAGACCCGCTCGGCAAACGCTTAACAGATCGTGATCCGGATTATACCCGCACTTTTGAAGTAACAGGAGTGTTTAAAGAGTTTCCTGCTAATTCTCATCTCATCATCAATCACCTTGTCTCTTATTCTACTTTAGGAAGTATACTTCGATTTTATGGAGATACCTCCAATTCTACAGAAACAAGTTTTGGCTGGTACGATTTTTATACTTACCTGAAACTGAGACCAGGTACTGATGTTAAAAAATTCGAATCTAAACTTCCCGCGTACTGCGACAAATACGTAAATGGCCAGGAATGGAACAAAACCAATAATGTACACGATGAGCTTTATGTTATACCATTGAGCGACATTCATCTCTATTCTAATTATAACCAGGAGGCAGAGGTGAATGGCAACGGCCAATCTGTTTCATTTTTATTCCTTATTGCATTCTTCATCATCGGTATTGCATGGATAAATTTTATCAATCTCGCCACGGCGCGTTCAATGGAGCGTGCACGGGAGGTGGGTGTGCGTAAGGTATTGGGCGCATTGAGAAGCAATTTGATAAACCAATTTTTAATTGAAAGTTTTTTACTTAACCTGGTTGCTTTTTTTCTTGCTCTGGCATGTGTTTATTTATTAGCGCCCTGGTTTAATCAATTCACCGACAGGGCCGTACAGGCCGGGTTCTCATTGCCTGCACAATATTGGGCCGGATTTATCGGGATGTTTTTATTTGGAAGTTTTTTATCAGGTATCTACCCTGCCTTTGTATTATCCGGTTACCAGCCTGTTACTGTACTAAAAGGACTGTTCAAAGGCAGCAGCAGCGGCTTTCTACTGCGAAAAGGTCTCATCATCGCTCAATTTGCAACATCAATAATATTGATTGCAGGAACTATAATCGTGTATCAGCAGGTGAATTATATGCGTAAACAAAATCTTGGTGTTAATATCAATCAAACATTGGTATTAAGAGGTGCAGAATCGGTGACTGATTCTGTTTATCAAAATGTTTATCAGCCATTCAAAACCGAATTATTGAAAATACCGGGAGTAAAAAATGTTGCTGCGTCAAGCAGTATAATGGGCAAAGAGATCTACTGGACAAATGGATCACATAAACTTGGCCCCAATTACAAAGCTGTTACACTTTATAATCTGGGTGTTGATTATGATTTTATCCCCGCCTTCAATTTGAGATTAATAGCAGGCCGGAATTTTTCAAAAGATTTCAAAACAGATCAAAAAGGCGTATTGCTTAATGAAAGGGCTGCTCAACTGTTAGGATTTAATGATTATAATAAAGCAGTTAATGAATCATTTTTTTCATCGGGTGATACAGTAAAGCTTTTGGGTATTGTAAGCAATTACCATCACCAGGGTTTACAAAAAGCAATCGACCCTATGATACTCCGGCTGCGGCCTAATAGCCGGGATGCATATTCTATAAAAATAGAATCGCGTAATATACAGGCTACTGTTTCTTCAGCACAAAAAGTGTGGAACAAGTATTTTCCCGCAGACCCTTTCAATTATTTTTTTCTTGATGACTATTTCAACCAGCAATACAGTGCCGACCAGTTATTCGGAAAGGTATTTGGCCTCTTTGCATTTCTTGCTATACTTATTGCCTGTTTCGGTTTGCTGGGATTATCTGCATATAATGTTTTGCAACGCACAAAAGAGATTGGCATACGCAAAATACTTGGTGCATCTACACAGAACCTTTTGTTTCTTTTGTCAAAAGATTTTCTTTTGCTCGTGTTGCTTGCTTTTATAATTGCCACACCCGTGGCGTGGTGGGTCATGCACAATTGGCTGCAGGGCTTTGCTTATCGCGTCTCTATTTATTGGTGGGTATTTGCTGCTGCAGGCATAATATCTGTACTCATCGCACTGATCACAATAAGCTTCCAGGCAGTGAAGGCAGCGATTGCAAACCCGGTGAAGAGTTTGAGAACGGAGTGAAGCCCCCTAACTCCTCGGCCTCAGGCAGAGAGGATTTGTTCGCGGAGTGTTATTTCTCATTTTTATTTATGAATTAAAAAAAATAGAACGAAGTATAAAGCTTCCCCTGGGATTCGGGGATTTTCTCCGAACATTTTCGTACGCAGGGTGTTCGTTTTCGTACATCTTCTTCTTCGCTAATTTCTTAAAAGCCTTATCTACAATGAGTTTTGATATTGGCATAACCATTGGGACATTTTTGTATTACTGCTAATAGTGTGTGGTCAGGAAGCGTAAAATTTAGACAGAACTGAGTAATAATTTATAGTCCCTTATGACAGGCCAGTTTGCAGTTTGGTATTCCTGAACTTGTAACCTGCAACTAAAACCTGCAACAAACAGAAACATAAACCATATCCCATGCTCAAAAATTATTTGAGGATCGCTGTAAGAAATCTATGGAAGAATAAAGGCTTATCCTTTATCAACATTTTTGGACTCGCGACGGGAATGGCTTGCAGCTTATTGATATTTCTTTTTGTAACAGATGAATTAAGTTATGATCGTTTCAATGCGGATGCAGACCGCATTTATCGCGTAGTAAAAGATTTTGTAAACGATGATGGCAGTAGTTTACCCGATGCCACAACACCGCCTGCTGCCGCACCTGCCATACAAAAAGAAATACCCGGCATCGAGCACGTTACCAGAGTGTTTCCAAGCTGGGGCGGTCATTTCTTAGTTACATATAAGGACAAGCACATTTATGAAGAAAAGATTTATCGTGTTGACAGCAGTTTCTTTGATGTGTTTACTTTTCCTTTTGTAGAAGGCAATGCGAAGAATGCATTCAGGGAAATGAATTCGATCGTTCTTACGCGGAGCGCAGCAAAAAAGTATTTCGGCTCAGAAGATCCGATGGGTAAAGTGCTGCATGTTGACATAATTGGAGACATGATGGTTTCAGGCATAGTGAAAGACGTTCCTGAAAATGCTCATTTCCATTTTGATTTTTTAATTCCCATACGCAAGTTTGCCGGTAATATAGATGGCAACTGGGAATTTTATAATTTTTACACTTACATAAAATTAAGGCCACACATAAATATTGCAAGTGTAGAACCCAAAATACAGGCGATCTATAAACGCAATAATCCCCAGGAGAAGAATGTGTTTTACACACAGCCATTAACAAACATTCATCTTGATTCAAATCTTAAGTGGGAACTTGAACCAAATGGTGAAAGATTATATGCAATAGTTTTTGCCATTGTAGGACTACTCATTATTTTAATTGCTGCAATCAATTATATTAATCTTGTTACAGCAAGGTCATCCCTTCGTGCAAAAGAAATTGGTATTCGTAAAGTTTCGGGTGCTTACAACAGTTCTTTGATCAAACAATTTCTGTTGGAATCAGTGATCATGTGCATGCTTGCCGCAGCGGTTGCCTTGCTAATAGCACAGTTGTTGTTACCTGTTGTAAATGACATTACAGCAAAACACCTTGCTCTATTTAGCCCGGGCAATTATGTCACTATTTATTTTTTATTTGGTGCAATACTTATCGGCATCTTAGCTGGCCTTTTCCCTGCCCTCTATTTATCTTCTTTCAAACCTATACTTGTTTTAAAGGGAGCAAAAATTAGCGAAAAGGGAATTTTCAATTTAAGAAAAGCACTTGTAGTTATTCAGTTTACTATTTCTATTGCACTTATAGCGGGTTCTTTAATCGTTTACCAGCAGGTTAATTATATACAATCTGCCAAATTAGGATTGAATAAAGACCAGGTGTTTATTATTCGTAATTATAATAATCTGGCTGATCCTCAAAAAATCTCATTTCAAAATGAGTTGCTGCAAATTCAGGGTATAAAAAACGTAGCTACATCAAACGGCGTTGTAGGTGGGCAAAACTGGACAACAAAATTAAATCTTAAGGGGTCAAATAATGGAGCACTTGTAAATTTTTTAAATGTAGGATATAATTATCTTGATGTGCTTGGCATTGAAATGAAAGAGGGGCGTAATTTTTCTCCGGATTTTCCCGCAGACACTTTATCAAATGGTTCCGATAAAACACTCGAGCAGGATATCGGCAGCATTATTCTGAATGAAAAGGCAGTAAAAGATCTGGCCGTGCCTTCTCCGGTTATCGGGCAGCGTTTGTTATGGAGCACCGATGCCGATACAAACTACTATGTGAAAGTAATTGGTGTGACAAAAGATTTTCATTTTGCATCTTTTAGAAGTGAAATTAAACCTTTCGCTTTTGTAGTAAATCCCCGGCGTGCAGATAATCTTACTATAAAACTATCCACGCAAAATATTCCTGCCACGATACAGCAAATAGAAAATAAGTGGAAACAATTTGCTCCGGAAAAACCATTTCAATATTTTTTCCTTGATGAAACTTTTGCCACGTTATATAAGGCCGAAACCAATTTTCAAAAAATTTTTGTCGTTCTCGTCATACTGAGTATAGTAATTGCATGTCTTGGTTTATTTGGTCTTGCAGCGTTTACCGCAGAGCAGCGTACAAAAGAAATTGGTATTCGTAAAGTGCTTGGGGCGAGTGTTACGCGCATCACTGCAATGCTGTCGAAGGATTTTCTAAAACTTGTAGTCATATCCATCGTGATTGCCACGCCTCTTGCATGGTGGGCAATGCATTTCT
>DATBFI010000292.1:0-1675 GCA_036558585.1 Chitinophagaceae bacterium | reverse complement strand
TAGCCATTTGTGCACCTTTATATATCTTTTGCATTATTGCCTGGTGTTTTGTTGGTCCCTCTGCAGATGAATACACTAATATTACTTTACTGGCTTTAATAAACATAATTACTGGTATTGCAACAGCGGGGATTAACTTGTCCCTCACCAATATTGGACTAAAGCTGGCGCCAAAAGAAGATGCCATTGTTTACCTGTCTGCAAAAAATATCATTACTGCGTTCTTTTCTTCAATCGCACCATTGATAGGCGGGTCACTTGCCGATTTTTTTGCGACCCGGCAATTAAATTGGGACATTCAATGGGGTGGCCCAAACGGAATGAAAATAATACACATCCTTGCATTACATCAATGGAATTTCTTGTTTTTGATAGGTGCAGCGTTGGCTGCAGTGGCAATCAGGTTATTAAAGCGCGTACAGGAAAGGGGTGAAGTGGAGAAGGACTTAGTAGTAAAACTGCTGCGCAGCGATATCAGGAACAGTATAAAAGACAACTTTATTATTAGTTACTTAATCCAGTGGCCTGCTATTTTTTCTACGAGGATAAAGAACGTAATTTCACTGCAGGATAAAAAAGAATCATCTCCTGCAGAGCAAGCCAATGAGAAGAGGGCATAATCTGTTTTATACAAACTTCCGGAAAACAATTTGGCTGCTCGTAGCATTAAAAATTTTATCCAATTGAACTAAAGCTGTGTATTTTATTAATTTTGCATTCCCTAATAGCATTGGTTTATGCAGGAATTGTTGGATAAGATTGATAAAACCCGCCTCCCAAGACATGTAGCCATAATAATGGACGGTAATGGTCGCTGGGCAAAAGAAAAAGGCCAGGACAGGCTTTATGGTCATTTTCATGGCGTAGAAAGTGTGCGGAATATAGTTGAAAGCGCCACTGAATTGGGTATTGAATATTTAACCCTGTATGCTTTTAGCACTGAGAACTGGGACAGGCCCGCATACGAAGTATCCGGTTTAATGGAGTTGCTTGTTGATACCATAAAAAAAGAGACGCCTGATCTTAAGAAAAACAACATTAAACTTCATGTTATCGGTGACATGAAAATGCTTCCTGAAAATGCAAGAAACGAACTGCTTGAGGTGCTTGGTGAAACCGGCGAAAATACCGGCATGAACCTTATTATGGCACTTAGTTACAGCAGCCGGTGGGAATTAGTAAATGCAGTAAAAAATATCGCCTTTGACGTGAAGGCAGGCAAAGTGGATCCCGCTTCAATTACCCAGGATACGCTTCAATCATACCTTACAACCAGTGAATTTCCTGATCCTGAATTAATGATCCGTACAAGTGGTGAATATCGTATCAGTAATTTTTTATTATACCAGCTCGCATACGCTGAATTATATTTTACCAACGTAAGATGGCCGGATTTTAGAAAAGAAAATTTTTATGAGGCAATCATTGATTTTCAAAGCCGTGAAAGACGCTTTGGTAAAATAAGTGAACAAATAAAACATACGGCAGTAACACATTAAATAATATCTGTTTGTTTTAACAAACAGTTTTGAAACAGTTCTGATTATTCCTTTTAATTTGCCTCACCTTATAGAAAAAGCAACTGCAGTTCCATCTTCAGATGCATTAAATATAAACCGAATGCAGCGATTTTACATACTTCTATTAACGCTTTCCATTATCGGCTTATCAGGAA
>DATBFI010000291.1:0-8569 GCA_036558585.1 Chitinophagaceae bacterium | reverse complement strand
ATAACACCGGTAAATAAAGGAACACCTATAAAAACGTATCCTATCAGTGTAGGAGTTGCTGCAACCTTGCGAGTTAAACTATAATGAACTTTCAAATGATTTATTCGTAAAACAGATCACTGGTCTCTGCAGGATCTCTTACTTTTTTTTGGTGTTTTTACTATAACAAAAAGATTGTTATCCTGCTTCTTTTGGCAGGTAAAAATTATTTGATTCCTGGAGACCGTCGTTACTACGTTTATTAATGTCACCTGTTATACCACATTCCAACAGCGATGCAGCGTGTTTATAAATAACATGAAAACAAACATTTCTTTACTCTTAATTCTAATTCAATGAAATCAAATCAAACACTCGTACTCCTCCTTTTTGGAGTGAGCCTCGCAGCTTGCAAAAAAGAATCCCCGGTTCAATCTATAAGCAGTGCTTCCCCGCAACGAATGCTATGATAGCAGCATCCAAAGGCTGCCGCGAATTTGATCCATCCGATTTTGTAAAAGGCGTTGATAACCCCTACTTCCCGCTTGTCCCCGGGACTTCATTACATTATCTGAACAGGAGTGGCGAAGAGGGGCATATTACTATAGAGCATGATAAGGTAACAGTTACTCCTGATACCAAAGTTATCCTTGGCGTTCCTTGTACGGTGGTGCATGACCAGGTATCGATAAAAGACAAAGTAACGGAAGATACATACGACTGGTTTGCGCAGGACAAGCATGGGAACGTATGGTATTTTGGTGAGGATACGAAAGCATTGACGGATACCGGATGGAGCACCGAAGGATCATGGGAAGCAGGTGTCAATGGAGGTTGTGCGGGCATAATCATGTGGGCACACCCGGAATCGCATCTGGGTCAGATCTATTACCAGGAATTTGAACACGGCACTGCAGAAGACCAGGCTAAAGTGATCAGCACAAACAATACAGTTACCGTTACTTACGGTACGTTTAATAATTGCGTTCACACCCAGGAATTTTCGAGACTGGAACCCGGCGTTATTGATAATAAATTCTATGCAAAAGGTATAGGAGAAATTAAACAGAAAACAACAAAGGGTGCACACGAGTTTCAGCAACTCGTTCGTGTTACGCATTAATGCCGCGTTATATTGTTTTACGATAGCGCAAGTTTGCTTTAAGCTTGCGCTTTTATTGTCTCATATATGCTGACTCTTTTGTATTTTAGTTTTGCTAAATAAAAATTTCTGATTTCAATTAACAAATCAATTGTACATTATAAAAAAATTTATCGTTATAAAAAATTTCTGCTGCTGCATTGTTAATCTTATTGTTTGCAAAAGATATGAAGTCAACAAGTAAATTTGATCTGCTTCCTTTTTCTCTTTTCAATCTTTTAGTTACCATAAAATCCTCTCATGAAACAAACTTCCTTTTCTTTATCTGCCCTGCTTGTCGTTCTTCTTTCCGTTAATTTCTGCATTGCACAAACCGGTTCAGGTTTACAGGTGATTAAAACCTTCCATATTACAAGCAGCGGCGGCTGGGATTATTTAGCAATAAATCCTGTTTCAAATTCTCTTTATGTATCTCACGGAACACAGGTAAATGTTTTGGATAAAAATAGCGGTGATTCAGTTGGCATAATTCCTAATACAATTGGTGTGCATGGAATTGCATTTGCACCTGAATTCGGAAAAGGATTTACAAGTAACGGGAGATCCAACTCAGTTACAGTCTTCGATATAAAGAGCAATCAGATTTTAGATAGTATCAAAACAGGCGAGAACCCTGATGCTATCTTGTTTGATCCATATTCCAAAAAGATCATTACCTGTAATGGACGCAGCCATAATCTTTCAATAATTGATGCTTCTAACAATACAGTCGTTACAACCGTTCCTCTGGATGGTAAGCCGGAAACAGCGGTATCAGATGCTGAAGGAAAAATATATGTGAATATTGAAGATAAAAGTGAGATCTCAAAAGTCGATATGAAAAAGAACAAAGTAGAAACTACCTGGAGTATATCTCCCGGCCACTCTCCCTCAGGACTTGCCATTGACAGAAAGACTCACAGGTTGTTCGCCGGATGTGATAACAAACTGCTTATAGTGGTTAATGCGGATAACGGCAAAGTTGTGGCCCAACTACCCATTGGTGGCGGATGTGACGGTACAGGATTTGACGCCGGGTTGAATTACGTATATGCATCATGCGGCGAAGGTGTTTTAGCAGTGATTAAAGAAAAATCGGCTGATCAATATGCTGTATTAGAAGATGTTCAAACTAAAAGAAGTGCGAGGACATGTGTGGTTGATGAAAAAATACACGAGGTATTTTTATCTGCAGCAGATTTAGAACCCAATCCTCCTGCAGGTACAAGACCAAAAATGATGCCCGGAACTTTCCAGGTATTGGTAGTTGGAAAAAAATAGAATTTATGTGCTGAAAGTATTTAGTTTCATCCAATTATTTTAACAGCTCTTCACTATTCATCTGTTATGTCTTTACTCCTGCATAATAAGCAACATCTTCCACACTATAACGCTGCAAAGTTTAGACCATGCTTAAACCATCTGGGTAACTATGCGGGAAAGAAAACATAAAATAAAATCTATACCTTCAACCTCTGCATAATTCCCTCTCATCAATAATTTTATATGACAATTAAAAGAAGAGATTTTATCAATCTCTCTGCTATTGCAGCAACTACGGGAATGGTAACAGGTTTCAATTCCTGTACATCCAGGGGACAATCAGAAGAAAAAAAATCTGCACCGGTTAATCTGCAATCGATGACAGCAGATACAATACCCATTACTTTACAGGAAAGAGAAGCCCGTATAGAGAAGGCACAACGCCTGCTCAACGAACAAAAAATAGAAGCATTAATATTGGATGCCGGCACCTCGCTGCAATATTTTACCGGGATCAGTTGGTGGCCAAGTGAAAGACCTATGGTAGCTATTATTCCTGCCAAGGGAGAGACAAGATATGTTTGCCCCGGCTTTGAAGAATCGCGTCTTCGTGAACTGATCAGGATAGGAAAAGATGTATACGCATGGCAGGAGGATGAGAGTCCTTACAAGCTGATTGCAACTGCATTAAAAGATGCAGGAATTCAATCAGGTAATATCGGCATGGAGGAAAGGTTCCGCTTTTTTATTCTTGACGGAGTACGCAGGGAAGCATCACATTTGAACTATATGAGCGGTGATGCGGTCACTATACCTTGTCGCATGATAAAGTCAGCAGCTGAATTAGCCCTGATGCAAAAGGCAAGTGATATAACAATAGCCGCGATAAAAGTTGGCCTTACTCAATTACATGAGGGTATGACACAGGCAGAACTTTCACATATCATTGGTGAAGCGCACGAGAAATTGGGAGGTGTATCCGCTTTTGCCCTGGCGCTTTTTGGTGAATCATCTGCTTTCCCTCATGGCAGTATTAAACCACAAACATTAAAGAAAGGTGATATTGTATTAATGGATTGCGGATGCAGTGTGGAAAGTTATTCATCTGATATAACAAGAACCATTGTATTTGGGGAGCCAACTAAACGGCAACTTGAAATATGGGATCTTGAGCAACGAGCACAAACAGCGGGATTCAACGCTGCAAAAATCGGCGCGGCTTGCGAAGAGGTGCATGCCGCTGCCCGCAAAGTAATAACTGATGCAGGTTTCGGACCGGGCTATAAATTGCCGGGACTTCCGCACCGTACAGGTCACGGAATTGGCATGGACGTGCATGAGTGGAGCAATATGGTAAAGGGCAACAAACAACTGCTACAACCCGGCATGTGCTTTAGTGTTGAGCCGACGATTTCTATTCCCGGTGAATTTGGTGTGCGGCTTGAGGATTGTGTTTACATGACTGAACAAGGAGCCAAATGGTTTTCACAACCAGCAAAAGCAATAAGTGAACCATTTGTTTAAGGCGATACAGGATTACTTTTTGCCCTCTTTTAAAATTTAAAATAATATTATCCACCTTCCCGGTTCAAACTCAGCACATAGATACCAATGGTATTTTTTATTCCGTCTATTTGCCTGTTGAAGACAATTTTTTTCCCATCAGCAGAAACAGCAGCACGGGCATCATAAAAGGGCGATGGCGGATCTGTCAATCGCCTGGTTGTGTTATCTTGTAAATCATAAATAAAAAGTTTATACCTCCCGTCTTCTCTTGCTGAATAAAGAATTTTATTGCCTTCGGGTAACCAGCATGGCCAGCCATCAGTGGTAGGTGTATTAGTAATATTTTGTTCCGCAAAATTTTTTAAATCCATTGTAAACACATCATCCAGCCCATGTTCATTGTTCTTCAGATATACCAGCCGATTCCCGGAAGGTGATAGCCTGGCACAGGTTTCATCATCGGCAGAACGGGTAATTCTTCTCACGTTACTCCCATCGGGATTCATTACATAAATTTCAAAAGCAGCAGCATCATCACGGGTAGAATTAAAAAATATCTTATCACCTTTTGGTGACCAGTAAGGATGAATATTTCGGGCGTGTGTGAATGTGAGTTGTTTTTGATGTCCTCCGTTTATATCTGTTACAAATATTTCTTCATTGCCTGTGCGGTCAGAAACAAAAGCAATTTTTTTATTGTCGGGCGACAAGTCCATGAAATTATTATTAAATGAATCTTTTGTTATTTGCCGTATATTCTGTCCATTTTCATCCATCATACAGAGCTGCCATTTACCAGATTCATTGCTTTGAAATAATATGCGTTTACCATCTTTTGACCACCGCGGATATGCGTATTCTACATCTTTCTTCTCAAGAATTCCTTCAGGATTTGTTGTTTGCAAATAAGCATGATTGCAAAAAATAACAGATACAAGAATGAGACAACAATATTTCATTTTTCGAATTTTTCTTAAACTAATTTAATTTTCTTGTTCATTTTTGAAATACAGGAAATGATATTTGGTTGATAAACACAACCGGGCGGTTGAGGTATGGGTCTGTCGTATAAAACGTATAAATATGAGCTGGCGGAAGATGATGCTGAACAGTGGAATTTAATTCAGGAATTTTATCAAGATCGAAGACTTAATTTGAAAGCAAATCACAACCGGTAATATATTCCTCATTTAAAAAGGTAAGTTGTTATCAAGATCGATAGAACTTATTTGAAAGCAAATCACAACCGATAATATATTCCTCGTTTAAAAAGGGTAAGTTGTTATCAAAGATCGAAGAACTTGAAAGCAATCGTATGATGAGGCTCACCTATTCTTCCGTGACAACACGAACGCAGACAGACATTTTTATAAGCTATTATAATTGATTGAAATAATCCAGCATTCGTCTTCTTATTTTCTCATCAGGCAATGGTCCATTTCCTGCCTGGATATTTTCGAGCAAATGATTGGGATTGGAAGTTCCCGGTATTACGCAGGTAACAGAGGGATTAGAAAGAATAAATTTTAAAAAGAACTGTGCCCAGTTTTGTATGCCCAATTCAGTAGTCCACGCGGGCAATGGTTTTCCGCTCACCTCCCCAAAAAGTGCACCTTCCTGGAAAGGCCGGTTGATAAGCACGGCTACACCTTTATCACTGGCTAACGGCAACAACCTTTTTTCAGCATCAGTTGTTTGAATATTATAACAGCATTGTATAAAATCGAGTTTTTCTTTTTGGATAAGTTGCTGCATTTCGTCATAATAGGAGGGCAGGTAATGAGTAATCCCGATATACCTGATCTTCCCCTGCTCTTTCCATTGGTATAATGTTTTCAGGTGTGTTTTTACATCCAGCAAATTATGCACCTGCATCAGGTCAATTACAGTGGCTTTCATTTTACGGAAAGAATCATTCATCTGCTCAATGCCCGCCTGTTCACCGGTGGTCCAAACTTTTGTCGCAAGAAATAAAGAAGGTCGTATTTTCAACTCGTCAGAGAGATCGCCCGCTACAGATTCAGAAGAGCCATACATCGGTGATGAGTCGATCACTGATGCATGTTGATTGACAAGATTGCGCAGCACCTGTTTCAATGTTTCACGCTTTTGCATATTATTTCCTGCATCAAATGTGCGCCACGTGCCCACACCTACAACCGGTATTTTTTCACTGCTTGATGGAATGCTTCTTTGCTGAAGAGCAGACAATGGATTTCGAAAAAAATCAAACGGCAGCAATAAACTACCACAGGTATATATACCTAACTCACACATCTGCCTGCGTGAAATTTTCTTCGGTAGCATATTACTTGAATCTGAGGATACAATATTACTGAATATTGATTTTACCAAATAGTAGCAATACAGGTTGGTTTACAAAAGTCTTTTCAAAATTTCTGCTGTAATATTATACAAGAACTAATTACTTATTGTACAAGTTCGGCAATTTGCAGCTTAAGTATTCTGCCTGTCCATTCTCTTATTTTTCTGCAGAGTTCTTCGTTGTCCCCAAGCGATTCACCATAAGAGGGGATCATCTGTTTTAATTTGTCTTGCCATGCCTGTGAATTCATCTTATCCTTAAAGCACGATTTAAGAATGCCGAGCATAATAGAAACAGCGGTAGAGGCGCCGGGTGAAGCACCAAGCAGCGCCGCAATGCTGCCATTGGTTGCATTTACCACTTCCGTACCAAATTCAAGTACACCGCCTTCCTCTTCATCTTTTTTAATTACCTGTACACGCTGACCTGCTATTTCCAGTTCCCAGTCTTCCATTTTTGCACATGGCACAAATTTTTGGAGTGCTTCAATGCGATCTTCGGGCGATTGACGCACCTGGCTTATCAAATATTTGGTAAGCGGTATATTATGAAAACCTGCTGCCAGCATAGGACGAATATTATTCAGCCGTATGGATAAAAGCAGATCAAAGAAAGAACCCTTTTTCAAAAATTTTGTGGTGAATCCTGCATAAGGACCAAAAAGCAATTCCTGCTTCCCTTTGATGATCCTTGTATCAAGATGCGGCACCGACATGGGTGGCGAACCTATGGAAGCCTTGCCATAAACTTTTGCATGATGCTGACTGATGGTATCAGCATTCTTGCACTTAAGCCATTGCCCGCTTACAGGAAATCCGCCAAAACCCTTGCCTTCCGGAATACCCGATTTTAGTAGCAGCGGCAGCGATCCTCCTCCTGCTCCAATAAAAACGAATCTTGTGCTTAACCATCTTTTCTTTCCCGTTGATGTATCTTTTACTTTCACATGCCAGTATCCGTTTGCATCATTTTCCAGGCTGCGTACTTCATGATTAAAATGGAGGCCAACATTTTTTGATTCCTTCAGGTGATTGAACATACAACGCGTAAGTGATCCAAAATTTACATCAGTACCAATATCCATTTTTGTGGCTGCAACTCTCTGTGATTTGCTTCGCCCTTCCATGATCAGCGGCATCCATTCGCCCAGTTCATGCGGATCTTCCGAATATTGCATTCCTTTAAAAAGATGACATTTTTGAAGTGCTTCATAACGTTTCCTGAGATAGTCAACATCCTCATCCCAAACAAAGCTTATGTGAGGAATGGCTCTTATAAAAGTTTCTGGTAACTGTATGCGTCTTTGCTGGACCAGGTAGGCCCAAAATTGTTTGGAAACTTCAAATGACTCAGCAATTTTAATTGCTTTGGTAGTATCTATAGAGCCATCCGGAAGTTGCGGAGTATAGTTTAATTCACAAAATGCAGAATGACCTGTACCCGCATTGTTCCATGCATCTGAGCTTTCAGCCGCTGCCATATCAAGCCTTTCAAAAATTTCTATTGACAGACCAGGCTCCAGTTCCTTCAGCAACATGCCAAGTGTAGCACTCATAATTCCGGCACCAATTAAAACAACGTCAGGATCTTTTTTATGAGAGTTATCCGTATTGTTCATAGAAGTTATTATGAATTACAAATTGAAGGTCTAAAAATTTATACCAAAAATTTTATGCCACGTTAGTTACTGGTATGTTGTGCCTTTGGAATTTACGGCAGGGTAAAAGTTTTAATGTGCGGAATTTTATGCACTGCCCGCAGAAAGTATAAGAAGTTAGCACAGATCAAAAATTACAAAACTGGACAAAACCGGTGACAAAACTCTACATCAGCATTATTCTTTTTGCGTCTTTTCATCATACTGCTTTTGCAGATCGCTTAGTGCAGCATTATAACCTTTCTGATCTGTAAAAGCAGAAGGATTGTAAGTATCACCAGGCTTGTGTTTATCATGCAGGTTAAACTGACTCGCATGCGATGCGAGCCATATATCAAAACGGATGTTCTTCATTGCCTGTAATGTATACGCATAGTCTTTGGAAATGCCGGGATAAGTAGTAACATCAGCAAATCGTTTATCAGTAATGATTGTTGGCATATTGGCAATGAGCACACGATAAGATCTTTGTCCGTCATTTACAGTAAACAAAAAACTGCACGATCCTTTTGTATGACCGGGATGATGTAACATAATAAGTTGCATGTTGCCGAGTTGAATAGTATCGCCGTTATGTAACAGGCGGCCAGGTTTTACAGGTTCAAACAGCATGCCATTGCCACCAAATGCATAATCAGAATTACCGCCGTCAACAAGAACCGGCGCGTCTTTTTCATCAACCATCATTTGTGCCCCT
>DATBFI010000290.1:0-7146 GCA_036558585.1 Chitinophagaceae bacterium | reverse complement strand
GCAAGTTCAGTTCTCCATGCACAATACACGGCGGCAAAATCCAACAATTGCTTTTTGCTTACCCAACATATTTTTACGCCCAGGTGAGCAGGTGTTTCGAGGCGGATCGTTTGTTCCGCAAAACGCCGGAAATCCATATCTGTTCCTGCCGGGCCATCTTCACCATTAATTACAATGGTCAATCTGAAAGAATAAGGATCTTCTTCACCACAGAAAACACAATTCCCCGGTAAGCAAACCGGTAATAAGGGATCACCCTGTGCAATTGATTCATTAAATTCAGTTTCACTCGTTACCAGCATGTGATCCGCATTGATGATATTTCCGCCTGCAGAGAAAATTTCAACGAGTTGAATTATTTCATCTCTTGCCGCTTCTGCCTCGGCCTGCGAATCAAAATGTTCCTTTCTTGTAGCAATTACTTCACCTGTGTTATCAAGCAGATTCAGCACCCATCTTATTTCTTTTTTCACCTGGTAGCTGGCAGGATCAGTAATAAATTGGCAAACCGCATTGATCTCATTTTTAGCTTTTTCTGTAGCGACAGATAAATCAGGATCAGGATATCTTGTGCTGCTGCTGAGGTAAATATTTCTTTCGGCATCGATGAGTCTCCAACGACGTTCGAAGAAATTTCCGTCAGTATCTTTTTCTTCATAGAGCTCAAAATAAAGTGCAAAACTCTTTTTGTTGCGGGGGCGAAGTAACACGTGCTCAACAATGAACAATTTTTCTATTGCAGCAATTTTTTCTCCAAATGCAATGATCTCATCTCTTGCTGCGAGGGCCATTGTCTTTGTATTGAAGGCCTGCTTACGGGTGGCAATGATCTTTCCTTCTTCGTTCAACAGGTTTACAATCCACTTCTTTTCTTTTTTAATTTCATATTTTGATGCGTCGGTGATGTATTTGAAAACCTCACTTATTTCCTGTTTCGCTTTATCCTGTGCTTTTGAAAAATCAACGTCAAAATAATTTGTACTGCTGCTCAAATAAATTTTATCATTCTCGTCGATCAATCGCCATCGCCGTTCATACACCTTTCCATCTTTATCCTTCTCTTCATATAATTCAAAATAGTTCAGGTAGCCCTCCGTATCAAGCTTAAGCAAGAGCTCAATTCTTTTTTGCAGACCGGCAATGTTTTCAGTATTGCATACATGGGTTTGATCTTTAACGTTAAGCGCTCTTCCCCTGTTAGCGCTCATGAAAGGAAACGCTTTTAAGAAGGATATCTTGTCTTTTATTAATTGTTCATCGGCAATAGCTTTGTCGTCGATATAAGAATAAAGCATCAATGCGTAATCATTAAATGATTCTGCAAATCTTGCCAGCAGGTGATCAAGAAAGCGGTTTCGGCGATCAAGAAAAACCGGTTGCGTTTCATCCAGTTTTTCCAAAGCTGCGGCATCCAGGCCATTATATATTTGATTTGCTCCAACTATTTCATTGCTTGTTATAAATCGTGAAAAATAGGAGTGCGCAACGGTGTTGTCTACGGCAAACAAATCTTTTATATGGGATAATTGCTCTAAATAATTTACAAGTAACTGTTCAAAAAACAGCAGGTATGCTTTTAATTGTTTTGCCTGTGCAATCCTCTTTTGTGTTGCCGTAGAAGGCAAGCCTTCAAAACCGGTCCCATAAGTCAACGGCAAAGAATATTGTACGGGATAGTATTCATTCAGATCATAATAAGTACCTTTTGGAACGGGCAGATCATTATCTGCGACTGGATATTTAGGCTGTGCATGTTGCCCTTTAATTACCTGTAAGGTATCACTGAGTTCAAGCCTGTCGGGAAGGAATGGAAGCCCGTTTTTGAATACAAGAATCTTAGATGCTTCTGTATATAATCGCGGTTGATGATTTAAACTTACCTGCATGCTCCAGGGTTGGCTCTCTACTAAAATTCCCTCCTCATTATACCGTACGAGTTGAAAATTTTTTATGGAGACAACTCCTTTGATGTCCATCAGCAGGTTAAGAATATCTGATGTGTATAAAACCTTTTTAAGATTAGTGCTTTCTAATTGTACATTATCTATAAACCCGTTATTTAATGCAGGACCTTCAAAAATATCATCAACAGCCTTTCCTTCATCCATTAATTCTTTAAGCGAATAAAATTTTATATCGGGACTAAAATATTGATCGATCAAATAATATGCTTCTGCAATAACGGCCTCAATATCTGCCGCCGGTTCTACTTCCATATCAGCACACACTGCAATATCTTCCACTTCAACTGCTTTTATACTGCAGTAATCTTCGCATAAATTGCGATGACTGTATAATACTTGTGTTGTTATTGCAATTACATCATCAGCCTTTTTTATTTTTTCGAGATACTTTGGCATAATACCACTTTGTGTAGCATCCTGTATGGCCGCTTTTACATATTGCAGGTCTTTTAAATTCCTCCTGTCTTCATCACTATGAAACCAGATTGTTAGCGGCGTGTCTTCAAATATTAAATTTGTTGTTGCCGGATTGTTCTTGTCTGGTTGATAGGTTACAGTAATATGAGAGGCATATACAGGTCTGCGTAACCGTGTCGCTAATTCATTAGCAGGTATATCATTATTATCGGTTTTATTTCCTGATATAAAATCAACAGCAACATTTGTTATAACACTTAAAGGATTCCGGAAATCTTTGTAAAGCGCTTTACTTTCTTCAAGCACGAACCATGATGGCAGCCGGATTTCAATTTCAGCAGTGGTATGACCTGTGCCCGCAGGATAACTGAAATTATATTTTATTTTACCACTGTTTAAATTGCCCGTGCCTTCCTCATCTTCAAATTCTACCAGCACATCATACATGCCTTTTATGATCACGGGATAATCGGTGGGCTCGTACTGCAAAATGCTTTTCTCACAATTTGCATAAATGTAAATGTCGTCGCAAGGGCAAAGCCGGCAGTACATCCAGCCATTTTTTATTCCGTCAATATCGATCAGTAATTTTCTAAAATCATTTATCGTCCACGGGTTAACGGTCAATATTTCACGGGCTGTATAAAATGCCTGTCGTTTATAATCGGGTGTTGCATTAGGCGGATCTGCCAACAAATCTTTAATATCGAAAGATGTGCGGTAACCAAGATCGGTAATGGCATAACACAAGGCTTCGAGTATGGTAATACCGGGGTCATGAATATTATAGTCTGTCCATAATTTATTTCCTAATTGCTGAATATATTCCAAACCCTTCTGGCGAAGCAGAGCAAAGTCACTGCTCCCGTTTAACGATGGAGTTTTTTCTATGGTAATGCTTTGTTGCATGAAGGTGTTTTGGTTAGATATTAATGTATCAATAGTTGGTTTTATTTTTTACCAGCTTTAGAAATTCAGTTCGTCCTGTGGTGCCTGTGACCAACCTATAACTCACTTTTGTGCATCGAAACTTTATTGATCTTTTGTGAGTGGCGGATTGTGAGTAATTGTTACCATTGACCATTCACGATCTCACAGCATTTATATCAATACACGTTTCAACTAATTCTTCATCATTAACTTTTATCTCTGTTATCATATGTTTTGATGCGGGTGCAGAAACCAAAATACTTTTTGTTGTTGAGGCTGTCACTACTTCAAGATTTCCGCTTTCACCTGTTGTATCACTGATCTTCTGAAACATTTGTACATCTGTGATGTAATCAACATAATATCTCTCCTCAATAAAATTGATGAGCGATGATTTATAAATCTTTCCGCCAAACTGTATATCTTCTGCATTATTATATGCCCAGGGTGTGAGATATTGCGTTATTTCATCCCTGAGCAGGTTTGCATAGAAAGTAAAATCTTTGTACTGTTCGTATAATTTTAAGAAGAACGACATACGAACTTCTTCAAATTGCGGCTGTCGCGCCTTCACATGTACAAAACATGACGTACGCTGCTTAAGATATTCTTCGATCTTTGTAAGCGTGTTTTGATTCGTATATGGCTTTAGCGGGTTTGCATCATTGCGGTTTACCAATGTTGGAACGGTGATGATAAGTACATTACCAGGCTTTACTTCGTTGATATATTCACTACCATCTGATGCTTGTTCAACACTCGTATGGTTAAGACATTTTACGCGGTATATTTCAGGAAATGCTTCAAGTATAAGGTGCTCATAATCCCAAATTGTAATTGCCCTTGCCTTGTGGCGCAATCGCTCACTTACACGTACATAAAAATTATCCTTACTTTCTTTTGTTCTTCCGCCAAATGATGGATAAGGCTGTGAAATTTTTTTAACAGCCGCATCAGGTGTTTTCAATTTGGAAACTGTTCCTGCCGCAAGTGCGGTATCCAAAAAATCATCAGCGTTGTCATTGTTTTTAAATGTTGCAATTGCAGCCTGCGCATCCATGGTAAGCAGCTTGCAAATTGCCCCCGCTGCTTCCGCAATAGACGCCTTTACCCAGATATAACCTGACTGTAGCAAAGTATTGTTTGTGGTAGCTTCTTCAGGAACAGCAAATGATATAATTCCTGATTGCACTAATTCTAAGGTTGCATCGCTTATTTCCTGTTCTTCAAAATCGAGCCACCGGTTATTGCTTAAATAACTCCAATGAATATGATCAACCGGTTTTGATGTTAAAGGATCAGTTGTACCCTCCAGCATTTGAAATAAAATATTTACTGCCTGCTGAGGCTGCAGGTTTTCAATACCAATATAAAACTCGCCAATATGATCTATCGTTACAGGATTACCATCCTGATCTTTCCCCTGATGCTTAAACTGCGGCAGCAAAAAAATATTTTCGGTGCTATTGTTTAACTGGTTGATGTATTTATGCTGTTCTGCTTCTCCGAATGGATAGAGATGAAAGAATTGTATCTCCCTATTGTTGAATATTGTTTTATCAACGGAAGTGAGATCGTTTGTTGTATAGGCAGAGTAGCTGAGATATAATGATTGAATAGTTGGTGTGTAGGGTTGAACAGGTTTAGGATTATCCGAATCGGCAACTTTATTTGCCTTATTGATAAGGTAAATTGTTAAGGCATCGAGATATTCTTTATGACCAAACGATTGCGTTAGTTGTACAGCCACAAAACCTTTATTGCTGCCGATATCATATGCCGTGTACTCTTCCTCATAGTCAACAATGGTATTGTTAATTGTGGTTCCTGATAAAGAC
Source organism: Chitinophagaceae bacterium (assembly GCA_036558585.1). Lineage (GTDB taxonomy): Bacteria > Bacteroidota > Bacteroidia > Chitinophagales > Chitinophagaceae > DATBFI01. The sequence goes on along the minus strand of DATBFI010000290.1, from coordinate 1,997 downwards.
ATTCGTCTTGTAGAACTTACTGCGTCTGTACCCGAATTCTCAAATAATTCATCAGAAGATTCCAATACTTGCCACACTCCGCCCTCAAGATATTTTACGGTTATATTCGGAAAATTACCATCACCTAACTCCACATAACTTACATCCTCTCTTTTTGGGGGCACATCTTTCCATTCGAAATTCACGTTAATCGATGCATTCTTTTTTGTAAAGATTTCCCTGCTCCCAATGACCATTCTGTTCCCTGTTGTTGGCTGCGGTCCAAAAGCCTGGAAAGGTTTGGACGAATCAATAGTTCCAAAATCATTCGAGAGCAATAAATTTTTTAATCCTTTTTGAGTATAAATGCTATCAATTCCAACTTCAACTCTTACTTCTGCTTTAGTGATCGTTATATCCTTAAAAGTATCATAGTCATAGGTAGAGAGATCATCCTGCGCGAGGTAAACTTTCAGAACAGGAACATTAACATTGAAGGTGCCCCCATGTACTTCAGCATTATAATTTACTATAGCAGGCACGTCCCCGCCCAGTGTAAAAGAGATCTGCGCACAAAGCGTTGTATTGTCTGAAAGTTTGGTTGAATTGGTTGCTGTGATAACGGGTGAGTCTGCCTTGTACCATTCTTTTTCTGTTGTAAGATAACATTCAATATGTTTTCCATCCAACAAAGTGTTAGCACCTGTTACAAGCCGTATAAAAACATTTCTTTCACCTTCTGTCAGGTACAAATAATGCGACGCAATGGCGAAACCTATTTCTGCAACGGGCATTGATATCTTTTTCAACACTGCTTCTTCATATTCTTTGTGCACATAAGGATGCCATTCTTTATTTGTACTTTTTAGTTCTGCGCCCAGCCCGTCTTCACTGTTTGCAACCGGCGAGGCAAATAACCTGCCTTCATTGTTTTGAATTACTGTATTTGTAAGAGGATCTTTAATTGTGTCATCGACATTTGCCTTATACAAACTTTTAAGTGACACTACTTTTGCCTTGTTAAAAGTTGTGTCGGCATCCAAAGCATATACTACTTCTTTTCCTTTGCTATCCTTTCCTGCTTTCAGTTGTGTCGCCGCAGCAAGCAAATAACTGTCGATTTGCTTTGCAAGTTCAGCAAGTATGTGTACATGGTTTGGCTCAGCGGGTTGTGGCTTTAGATGAAGTATCTCTCTGTAATAAAAGTCGAGATGCTCCTTTGTAATTTTATTTTGCTGTTGTTGTGCAAGCTTGAATAGTTTCAGAAAGCTCAGGAATAACGCATAATGCGGCTGATGCGTATCCCAGTTCCCAAGCGTTTTCTTTAGTTCGGCAAACGAATCATTCACCAGCTTTGTATAAGCAAAAAGAAACTGGTCGAAGATGGCGCTGAATAAATTATGGTTTGCAGCATGTTCAATCCTTAAATACTCATCCGCGCCAAGGGGACTCGTAAAAATACTGTTGTCTTCCGCAATGGATGTTATATAAGCATTCCAGTTTAAGAAAGAAGCAGCATCATACCAATTGTTGCTTAGGCCCTGTACATTAATTATTTCGCCTGCATCAACAACATTTTTATTTAAGATGCGCCAATCATTAAAAGATCCGCTTGTAAGATAATTTAAACTATTCGCAGCTTTGTAATAACCCAGAAGCCTGTTTAATGAGGAGGATAATTTTGTTTGAATTAAATTAAGGAGCGTGTTTTTTAAAGTAAGAGTGACAGGCAACTTCGAATAATATTCATCCATTGCTTTTGATAACGTAAGCACCGCACTGAACAACTCGTTTAGTTTTGTTTCAAGACCTGTAACATCCGCTTTGTTATCATCATCTTTCAAAAAATCGAAACGCTCCTTTATTTGTTCCCGGTATTCGTCAATATCCTGTATTGCGATAGAGCCAAGTACAGACGAGATATCGCTTGTAAAGAAAGGAGTCCAGTCACCTTTGATAGTGTTGGTTTCATCAAAATAGTTTAAAAACCGTGCAAACTCATTGGCGAATACTATCCA
>DATBFI010000289.1:0-2566 GCA_036558585.1 Chitinophagaceae bacterium | reverse complement strand
ATTGGGAAAGAATGTTAAACGGTTGTGCATACAAAAAAGAAAGGTCATAAATTGCTTTTCAATTCAGTTGCATGGAAACGAATTGTACTTACCTGCCTTACCATCAAACAAACTATTTCTCAGACATCGCTATCGACTATGTCAATGCCGATAAAAAGTTGCAACCATTTTATAATTACCCGGTAAGTATTGAAGGGATCAAACAATCAATAGGGGCAAGAAACTTATTCCCTCAGCAAAGAGAAGTGCTGGTACGGGAATTAAAAGATCAATACGAAGGAATTCCGCAACCGGTAAAGGTTTCAGAAAATATTCAATCACTTTTGCGACCCAACACTTTTACTATAACTACTGCTCACCAACCAAATATTTTTACCGGACCTCTTTATTTTATTTACAAGCTTCTGCATATAATAAAAATCGCGGATGAATTAAATAAACAATTAACCCAATATTATTTTGTGCCTGTTTATTATATGGGCAGTGAAGATGCTGATCTTGATGAAGTGGGCAGCATCGTTATTGATGGCGTTCATTATGCATGGCAAACAAAACAAACAGGCGCTGTTGGCAGAATGAAAGTAGATAAGGCTTTTATCAGTATGATCGACGCCATGTATGGACAACTGGGTGTATTGCCCTATGGAGACGAGATCATTCAATTATTTAAAAAGGTTTATACAGTTGGCAAAACTATACAGCAAGCTGCCCTGGAATTGGTAAATCATTTATTTGGCAAGTATGGATTAGTCACCATATTACCTGATAATACCAACCTGAAAAAACTTTTTCAGCAGGCAATGGAAAAGGAATTAACGGAAAGGTTTTCAAATCAGGCTGTAGGGGTTACGCTTACTGAATTGGAGAAGAATTATAAGATCCAGGCCGGCGGAAGAGAACTCAACTTGTTTTATTTAATTGATGATAAAAGAGAACGAATAGAAGTTGAAGATTTAAAGTTTAAAGTTCTAAGTTTAAAGTTAGAATGGACAGAAGAGGAAATTCTAAAAGAATTACATGAGCATCCTGAAAGATTTAGTCCCAATGTCATTCTTCGCGGAGCTTTCCAGGAAACGATTTTGCCTAATATTGCTTTTGTTGGTGGCGGTGGTGAACTGGCGTATTGGCTGGAATTGAAAAATGTTTTTGCGTCAATTAATGTTCCTTATCCTTTGCTGGTACTGAGAAATTCGTTTCTTCTTGTTGACGAGAAGTACGAACAAATGGTTCAGAATCTTGGCTTACAACTGGAAGATATATTTCATCCTGAACATGAGTTAATGAATAAAATTGTTACCAATCGCACAGAGAATAAAGTACGGTTGAACGGTGAATTACAAAAAATTGAGAATCTGTATAACGAGGTTATGAACCTCGCTTCTAATGTTGATCTCACTTTAAAAGAACATGTAGCAGCATTGAAAACAAAAGCCGTTAGCCGCTTACAGGAACTTGAAAAGAAAATGTTGCGCGCAGAAAAAAGAAAGTATAATGCCGAACTTAATCAACTTCAAAAAATAAAATCAGTCTTATTTCCGCATAATGGTTTGCAGGAAAGAACGGAAAATATCTCCGGCTTTTATGCGAAACATGGAAGGGAACTTATAGATATTCTTCTTGAAAATTCTACGGCATTTAATCAGGAGTTTGGAATTTTATCGTTACATACCTAACTATCTGCATTTGCTCAATCAGAAAATCGTAAAATCAGTTTTAAATAAACATAAGAAACGTGATAGCTGGTTTCTTGATGATTATTCTGTAAATCCTTATGAAGGTTGCAGTTGCAATTGTCTTTACTGTTACATAAGAGGAAGCAAATATGGCGAAAATATGGCTGAACATTTGTCTGTGAAAGCCAATATAACCGGGGTCTTAGAGAAGCAGTTGCAGTTAAGAGTGAGAAAAAATCAATATGGTATTGTGGCAGTAGGCTCAGCAACAGATGCCTACATGCACCAGGAAGCGCAATTAAGAATTACAGAAAAAATACTGAGTTTATTATTGAAGTACAGGTTTCCTGTTTTCATCAGTACCAAGCGATCCCTGATTACGAGAGATATTGAACTGCTGAAAGCAATTGATAAAGCTGCTGTTCTGCCGGAAGATCTGCAAAGCAAATTACACCGCGGTGTTATTTTATCTGTCTCCATTTCAACAATGGATGAAACAATATCAAATATACTTGAACCGGGTGCTTTGCTGCCTTTAGAACGTTTGCAATTAGTGCAGCAATTGAAGCAGGAAGGTTTTCTCGCGGGAGTAAATGCAATTCCTGTTTTACCATTTATCAGCGATACGGAAGAAGAACTTGAAAAAATAGTTGCCGCGGCAAAAGATCATCATGCAAATTATATTCTTGTTGGGGGATTAACTTTATTTGGAAATGAAAAAGCCGACAGTAAAACCTTATATTATAAATTCCTGGGCAGGTATCAGCCGGAGCTTATAAAAAAATACGATGAACTGTACAACGGAAATTTTTACGCGCCTTACCAGTATCAAAATGATCTTAAAAAAAGAGCTGACAGACTTTGTCGTAAATACAATATAACAAACCGCATCC
>DATBFI010000288.1:0-10247 GCA_036558585.1 Chitinophagaceae bacterium | reverse complement strand
AGAATTGATAATTAATCCCGCAACATGATCAAGATGCGGGTGCGATATAACATAACCTTTGATATTATTTCTTAAAACAAACAAAGCGTCCTGACTAAATAAGCCGTTATCTACTGCCTTTTTAATGCCAGAATAAACCGTTCCTGCATCAAGACAAATATAGTCGTTCGTTCCTTCGGCTGCCAGCATATAACAGGAAAGATCGCTTTCATCAATACCGCCTTTTACACCCAAAGGAATTACCTTGAATGTGTAGTTAATATTTTGAGCATGGGCTATAAAAGAAAAGAAGATGAATAATAAATACAAGCACCTGTAACATTTCATATAAGATGTTTTAAAATAATGATGAATTAAATTTAAGAATAAAGGTTTTTGATAAGTTTAGAGTCTCATCTCATTTCAGCACAATTAAGCGGCTTCAACAACTTGTGATATGTACATATGCAGGATAACAACAATTTTCCTTTCTGCAGATTCTTTACATTTGCATGCCACCTGTATTGCTCACTTACAAAATGATTAAACCATGAATGACATCACTTTTGGCACAGAGTATCTCAAAGAATTAGAAACTGAAGCAATCGCTACACGTAAATGTCTCGAAAGAATTCCCGAAAGCTTGTTTGACTGGAAGCCCCATGAGAAATCTATGACCATGGGCTATCTTGCACTGCTAGTTGCTGAAATACCTGAGTGGATTACTCATATGATAGAAAAATCTGAGATTGATTTTGTGACATTTGAGCATTTCAAACCAAAGAATACTACCGAGCTGGTAAAACATTTTGATGAAAATCTGCAGGGAGCAAAAAATGCGCTGCAGCATGTCACAAACGAGGCTCTGTCAGAGCCCTTCTTTCTTAAAAATAAAGGACAGGTTCTTTTCAGCTCCCCTAAAAAAGAAAATGTTGGATCATCTATTAATCACTGGGTGCATCATCGCGGACAGTTAACTGTTTATATGAGGCTTAATAATATACCTGTTCCATCCATTTATGGCCCATCAGCAGACGATAAAGGATTTTGATGTGAAGAGTTTTGATCCGTGAAGAAAAAAAAGAGATCAAATAATGCGTGATGGTAGTGCCGGATCAATCACCTTTCTTGCACTTTCTGCACCACTCACCGGCAGTTCTTTTGGGTCAAGCAAACCAGCCTGTACCAATACACTTGCCTGGTCCCAGTAAATATGTTCATGAGATATCTTTCCATTTTTAAATCCAACAATAACCGCAAATGCTATTTCTATTTTTTTGCTTGTAGGCGAAATGCCAGGCAACAACCAATCAATTGAAGTGGTATGAGTAAAACTTATCACTAATTCCTCTGCTATCTGTTCATCTCGAACAGTACGTGAAACCGTAGTCATATTTACATCAGGAGGAAAAAATTTCCCTACAAGATGATTGGCGTAAAAATAGCGTACGGCATTTCTTCCTGTGCCGCCAGCCATTGTAGGCACATGGTTAAGATGAGGAGCATCCGTCATGGTAGCCATAGTAGTTTCAATGTCTCCCGACAGTTCTGCATTCACATGCCGCTGAAATAACTCTACCATAGCCTGCTGTTTTGGAGATAAGTTGTTTGCCATGATTTTTCATTTTAGTGAGGATCGATGCTATTTTAAAGTTAATATAAACCCATAGTGTAATTGAAATTATATTTGGGATAACAGGTTGAATAACCACTTTAATTTAATCCTATTTTTTAATTGAAGTAAACTTCACTTTATGATTGCATTTGTAAGAGGAAAATTTGTACGCAAAACACCCGCTCACCTAATTGTAGATGTAAATGGAATAGGTTATGAGTTGCAAATAAGCCTGCACACATATTCATTTGTCAGCAATAAGGATGAGGGGCAATTGCACACCTACCTGCATATCACCGAAAATGGGCAAACACTATTTGGTTTTTATGGGCAGGATGAAAAAGAGCTTTTTTTACAGTTAATAAGTGTATCAGGCGTAGGTGCCTCTACTGCAAGAATGATGCTGAGCGGGTTAAAGCCCGATGATATTATAAAAGCCATTGTTCAGGGCAATACGAAACAACTTGAAAGCGTTAAAGGAATTGGCCGTAAAACAGCAGAGCGATTAATTGTTGAGCTTAGAGATAAACTCGGCAAGATCGCGGTTGAAAATGTGATAGAAACGCAAGGTTATGCCTCAACAGAACGGGATGCTGTAAATGCATTAATCGGCCTGGGTATAACAAAACCTATGGCTGAAGCAGCGGTAAAAAAAGTTTCACAATCTGCTAAAGAAACACTTTCTTTGGAAGATATTATTAAACAATCTTTAAAAAACCTGTGATCAATCGTATAGACTTCTACCTAACCAGAGCTTACTGAAATTGATTCGTATAGTTCGATTTATCCTGATTTCTGTATTTTCTGTTATTTGTTGCACTTTTTGCCATAATCTTTTCGCACAACAAAAGGATTCGCTAACTGCTCAAAAAACGGATACATTGCGCTTTCCTTTAATGGACAGGCGTGGTGACCCTTTTTCCTGGCGTTACAATAATCCTTTCGATCTTAGTGATACTTCAATAATTAAACAGGATATTCAATATGACCCTGCAACCAAACAATATTATATCGTTGAAAAAATAGGGAACACTTACTATCGAAAGCCTACCTATTTGACATTTGATGAATTTTGGAAACTTCAATCCCGGCAGGCTGAAGATGATTATTTTAATTCGCGGTCAAGAACCCTTTTTGATCTGAACAGGAAAGCACTGAGACCTCCTCCAAGGGTATACGATAAATTATTTGACAGAATCTTTGGTGTGGCTCCGGGTGGTTTGAAAGTAGACATTAAACCAGAAGGTACAGTTGATCTCACTGCCGGCTACCAGGGGCAAAATACTAAAAATCCCACTCTGCCTGAAGCCGCGAGAAAAAATGGCGGCTTTGATTTTAATATGGATGCCAATGTGAATATTATGGGAAATATTGGCGACAAATTAAAGCTGCCCATCAGTTATAATACACTAGCCAATTTCGATTTTGAAAACCAGTTGAAACTGGATTATAAAGGAATGGATGACGAAATAATAAAATCCGTTGAGGCAGGTACTATTTCGTGGGAATCAAAAGGAAGCCTGATGGCAAGCGTACAAAGCTTATTTGGTATTAAAACACAGTTACAGTTTGGAAAACTTTTTGTTACAGCCGCAATTGCAAATCAACGCTCACAACGCCAGTCATTAACATTACAGGGAGGTGGCCTTAACCAGGTGATCAATAAAAGACTGGATGATTATGATGAGAATAAACACTTTTTACTAGCCCAATATTTCAAGAACAATTACGACAAGGTAATGAGTGCATTGCCTGTTGTTCAAAGCCAGGTTCAGATACTGCGTGTAGAGGTTTGGATTACCAATCGAAATGGCTCTACAACAAATACACGCAGCATTGTGGGGCTAATGGATCTGGCCGAGGGTACACCCTACAATCCCAATGTACATGGAACAGGCAGGCCCCTGCCGGAGAATGGTGCAAATGATTTGTATCCTTTCCTTGCCGGCGATCCTCTTGTTAACCGTAACCCTGCAATGATCAATACTATTTTATTGGGGCACGGATTAACACCTGTAAATGATTTTGAAAAAACTTTTGCACGTAAGCTTGATCCGAGCGAATATTATTTTAACCCGCAGGTAGGATTTTTATCCCTAAACCAGCAACTGCAACCCGATGATGTATTGGCCGTTGCCTATCAATATACTTACAATGGTAAAGTGTTCCAGGTTGGCGAATTTTCCCAGGATGTAACAGTAGATTCTACGCAGGGCGTGCAAAAAGTTTTATTTCTTAAGTTATTAAAGGCAACCTCACAAAGGCCAACGCTTCCTATCTGGGATCTTATGATGAAGAATGTGTACTCGCTTGATGTAACGGGCGTACAGCGTGATGGTTTTAACATAAATGTTCTCTATCAGGAGCCAAGTGGCGGGATGAAAAGATACCTGCCCGAAACAAATCCTGACTATTCAGGAAAACCTTTATTAACAATCTTAAATGTCGACAGGCTAAATAATCGCAATGATCCTTTACCGGACGGGCAATATGATTTTGTAGACAGCTTTACTGTGCTTTCACAACAGGGCAAAATAATATTTCCCGTGCTCAAACCTTTTGGATCATATCTCGATTCAACGGCTTTTGCTGGACAGTCTGCCGACATAAAGGAAAAGTATATTTACAACCAGCTTTATGATTCAATAAAGGCCATAGCACAAACCTATGCAAACCTTGATCGTTACTATATACAGGGTACTATTAAAGGGAGTTCAACAACAGATATTTCTTTGGGTGGTTTCAACATACCGCCGGGGTCGGTCAGCGTTACTGCGGGAGGGCAGGTATTGCAGGAAAATATTGATTACATCATAGATTATAATCTTGGTACACTAAAAATAATCAACCAGGCCATTATTAATTCAGGTGTACCCGTAAATGTGCAATATGAAAATAATGCCAGTTACGGAATTCAGCAACGCAGCTTTATGGGGCTGCGCTTTGACTACCTTGCCAATAAAAAATTATCATTAGGGGCGACGATGCAAAGGCTTACGGAAAGACCTTTCTTAACAAAAGTGAATTATGGGGAAGATCCCATTCAAAATACAATGTTGGGTGTAGATTTTAATTATCACTCTGACTGGCCGGGTCTCACAAGATTGCTGAATAAGTTGCCTTTTTACGATTCAAAAACTGTAAGTACCATCAACGCTTATGGCGAGGCCGCTACTTTAAGACCGGGTCATCCCAGCCAGATAGGAAAGGGAAATGAAGGGCTGATTTACATCGATGATTTCGAGGGAACTACCAGCAGCATTGACCTTCGTTTTCCCTTTGTTTCATGGGTATTGGCAAGCACACCCCAGGGCAATGGTTTATTTCCCGAGGCAACGCTTACCAATAACTTAGCATATGGCATGAACAGGGCTAAATTAGCCTGGTATAATATTGAGCCAACTCTGCAGGATAAATCAAGTCCTAACAATCCACTTAAAAATGATCTTGCGGCTCTTAGTGATCCGAGAGTAAGAGCTGTATATACAAATGAATTATTTCCTCAGCGAACAACAAATGTTACCGATGTTTTAAATGCCACTTTCGACTTAGCCTATTATCCTACCGATCCCGGCCCATATAATTTTACAAATGATGCTGCCAATATTTCTCGAACCGGTAAATTACTTAAGCCTCAACAGCGCTGGGGTGGTATTATGCGCAATATTGACCAGACAGATTTTGAAACCAACAATATTGAATTTATTGAATTTTGGGTACAGGATCCTTTCCTTCTGGACCGTAGCAGTAAGGGCGGTAAATTATATATTGATCTTGGAAATATTAGTGAGGATGTTTTAAAAGATGGGCTTCGTTTTTATGAAAATGGTCTGAATACCCCAACGCAACCCGCAGCGGTAGATACAACAAACAGTATATGGGGCAGGATTCCGGTCAATCCAATTCAAATTACACAGGCATTTAGTAACGATCCTGCCGACAGGCCTTACCAGGATCTTGGTTTTGACGGTGAAAACGATGACAGTGAAAAAATAAAACGCGCTCAGTATTTAATTGGACTTGAGGCAGTCTTTGGCACATCTTCATCTGTTTATCAGAAAGCCATAAAAGATCCCTCGAATGATGATTATAAATGGTATAGAGACCCAAGTTACGACGCAATACACGCCGATATTTTACAACGTTACAAAGATTATAATAATCCTCAGGGCAATTCGCCTGTCGCAACAGGAAGTTCCGAATTTTCGCCTGCTGCTACTTTATATCCCGATAATGAGGATCTAAACCGTGACAACACTTTAAATGAAACAGAAGAATATTACGAGTATGAAATTGACCTTAAACCCGGAATGGATGTAGGACTTACAAAATATATAACAGATAAGCGTATCATTCATCCGAAACTGGCTAATAACAGTGATACAGCAACCGAAACCTGGTATTTATTTAGAGTGCCCATAAAAAATTACACAGGTAAAGTTGGGCAAATTCCTGATTTCAAATCCATCCGTTTTATACGTATGTATATGACAGGCTTTGAAGATTCGGTTGTAATGCGTTTTGCAAGTCTTGATCTTGTGCGCAACCAGTGGAGAACATTTACCTATAATCTCGATACAACAGGTTCTTACACACCAGTGTCTGCCAACACCAACACTACCATGAATGTGCTGGCTGTAAATATAGAAGAGAACAGCGCTCGCCAACCAATACCTTATAAGGTTCCCCCCGGTATAGAACGTGTGCAATTTCTGGGAAACAACGGTATAAATCTTTTGCAGAATGAACAATCCATGAGTTTAAAGATCAATAATCTTGATCCCCATGATTCAAGAGCGGTATTTAAAACGTTGAACCTTGATCTGAGGCAATACGGAGAAATGTCAATGTTCATTCATGCAGAATCTGCAATTGGTCAAACAGTACAAGATGGTGAATTAAATGCTGTAATACGTATAGGCCAGGATTTTCTTAATAATTATTACGAAATAAAGATCCCGCTTAAAATTACGGAACCAAGCAGTACGGCTACTGCAGAACAAATCTGGCCCGATTCAAACAATCTTGACATTCTGCTTAATGACCTCGTGCAATTGAAACTGCGAAGAAATAATTCTAATTATTCTATCAGCAAAATTTATCGTGAAAAATCAGGTAATAAAACAATATCATTATTAGGCAATCCAAATCTGGGCGAAGTACATGGTTTTTTGATCGGGATTGAAAACGAAACATCAAACAAAACTTTAAGCGCCGAAGTTTGGGTTAATGAGTTACGTCTTTCCCATATAGATGAAAATGGAGGGTTTGCTGCATTAGGCAGAGTAGATGTGCAATTGGCGGATCTCGGAACTTTGTCTGTCTCGGCAAATACATACACTCAGGGGTTTGGCACAATTGAGCAGAAGGCAAATGAACGTGCAAGAAATGACATGATGCAATTCGATGCGGCACTTACGGTTGATCTCGGCAAAATATTACCAAAGAATGCAGGCATTACAATTCCTGTTTATGCAAGTATTAATAAAACCATATTAACGCCTGAATATGATCCATATGACCTTGATGTGAAATATGATTATAAGATAAGCAACGCAGGTGATAAAAAAGACTCTATAAAAAATGTGGCGTTGGATGAAACAACGATCAAAACGATCAACTTTACAAATGTGCGGTTTGGTCAGAATGTGACAAAACCGAAGTTATGGAGCCTTAGTAATTTCGATTTCAGTTATTCCTTTACCAGGTTTGAACAAACAAATCCGCTTATTTTACTTAATGCTGTTAATAAACATAGAGCGGGCTTCGGATATACGTATACAGGAAATGCAAAATATTATGAACCGTTTAAAAGACTGATCAAAAATAACAGTCCATGGCTTGCACTGGTGAGAGATTTTAATCTGAACCCTGTTCCGTCATTGTTAGGTTTTAGAGCAGATATTAACCGCCAATTTGGAAAATTTACTCCACGCATAGTAAATACATATGACAATAAAGTGGAGAAAGTAGATACAACTTATGATAAGTATTTTACTTTCGACAGGTATTACAATTTGCGATGGGATTTAACGCGAAGTTTCAATTTAGATTTTAGTGCTACAAATTTTGCAAGAGTTGACGAACCCTTTGGCCTGCTCAATACAAAAGCCAAGCGTGATACAGTAAAAGATAATTTCCTTAGTGGCGGACGTAACACGTTATACCAGCAAAGAGTAGTATTTAGTTATAATGTGCCATTGTCAAAGCTCCCGATCACAGACTGGATAAATGCGAGATATAATTATACTACTACGTACAACTGGATTGGTGCAAGCCTGTTGGCTATTAATCTCGGCAATACACTTGAAAATAGCCAGCAAAATGCGCTAACAGGAGAATTTGATTTTACCAAGTTATATGGCAAATCAAAATGGCTAACTAAAATGCAGCAACCAAATCCTGGTCAGCCTGCAGAAACTGATACAACAACTACCAGCAACAAGAGAGATACGACAATTGTAATAAAACCAAGGTCAGAAGTAGTTAAAGGATTAAAGGGTCATGAAAAAAAGGTGGCGTTACGCAAATGGCGCCAGCAAAAAAGAGACGCCCGCAAACAAAAACGGGCCAATAAACAGGTAAACGGGCCGGGTGGAGTTGTAAAAACCGCTGTGCAGTTAGCTACCATGGTTAAACGTGTATCTGTAAACTATAGTGCAAATTATAATAGCCGTGTGCCCGGATATACCGACAGCACAAAAATCCTTGGACAAAACTGGAATAGTATGCAACCCGGATTGGATTATGTTTTTGGTAAACAACCTGATACTACATGGCTCAATCAAAAAGCAAAAGAGGGTGTTATTACAAGAGACAGCACTTTTAATTTGTTCTTTATGCAAGACTATGAACAGCGTTTAAGTCTGTCTGCACAGTTAGAACCTTTCAGGGAATTTGTAATCGATTTAAATCTCGATAAAACGTTCTCAAAAAATTATACAGAACTGTATAAAGACACTACGGGAACAGGAAATAACTTTGGCCACCTTAGCCCTTACGCCGGTGGCGGATTTAGCGTTTCTTATATCAGTTTTCAAACATTATTTAAAAAATATAAACCCACAGAGGTATCAGAAACATTTAACAAGTTCCAGGATTACCGACAAACGATTGCTAATCGCCTGGCACAATCAAATCCATATTGGAAACAACAAGGTTCAAATTACACTGCCGATGGTTATCCGCAAGGATATGGTCGTTATGCACAGGATGTGCTTATTCCTGCATTCATCGCAGCTTACACAAATAAAGACCCCAACGGTGTTGCATTGATCGATCAATCAAATCCAAACATTAAATCAAATCCATTCAGTGGTATAAAGCCGTTGCCAAATTGGCGTGTAACTTATACAGGCCTTACTAAAATACCAGCTATAGCAAATGTATTCAGCAATATTACTTTAACACACGGATACAGTTCAACCTTAAGTATGAACACATTTACAAGTGCGCTGTTATATACTGATCCATATCATTATGGTGCACCTTCATTTTTAGATACTGTTTCGGGAAATTATATTCCATTCTTTCTTGTGCCTAATCTAACAATACAGGAACAGTTTGCACCTTTATTTGGAATAGATGTTACCACAAGCAGCCAAACCAACTTGCGTTTTGAATACAAAAAGAGCAGGCAGTTGAGCTTAAGCCTTATCGATTACCAGTTAGCTGAGGTAAAAAGTACAGAATGGACATTTGGCGGCAGTTACAGGCAACATGGTGTAAAGCTTCCTTTTAAAATTCCTTTTGTTAAAGAAACCGAGGAGGGAAATGATATAAATCTCAACCTCGATCTCTCCATGCGTGACGATGTGCAAAGTAACAGCCGTCTCGACCAGACAAATGCATACAGCACCGGCGGACAAAAAGTAATAAGCATCCAACCATCCATAGATTATGTAGCAAGCAATCGCGTGAACTTTAAACTCTATTTTGATCAGCAACGCGTTATACCATACATATCTACTTCTGCACCGGTTACAAATACAAGAGCAGGTATACAAATACGCATTTCACTTGCACCAAATCCTTAAAAGAAAGTTTTTTATCAGCTTATTTAAAAGAAACAAATCATCTCTTATTGAAGCATGAGGCGGGCGGACTCGTCTTGATTTTAAATAAAATATCTTTCTATTATCCGGTAACTTTGATCTCTCAATTTTTCCCGATGAGTATTGATTTAAAACAATTAGAAATAAATGTAAACTTTCATTCTTTACAGCCCGGTTTTTTAAACTCGGAGCTGCATTATATTATTGCATCTGATGAAAATACTTTTCAGTTTGCTAAGTGGGATGAAACACCGCAAACAAATGAACAAAAGTTCTATTGCTTCCTTATGAAAAAAGAACTTTTTATACCTGCCGGAAATATAACTTTAAAAGAGAGTTATGTGCTACAGGAAAAACCAATTTATCCATTACTATCCTGCTGTGAAGATTTTATTTCCGCCATTGAAAAAATTAAACAAAACAGAACAACTAAATATATCAGAAGGTTTTCTGATGAAGACGTTGATACTCTTAAAAATAATTTACAGGAAAAATACCAGGATGTAGAAACACATATTGTTACCAGCCACGAAGCTCAGCACCGGCTCTTTGTTGTGAATGATATTGAAATTTCAATCTCCGACACTATGGTTTATTTC
>DATBFI010000287.1:0-4465 GCA_036558585.1 Chitinophagaceae bacterium | reverse complement strand
GCTGTTGGAATGTGGTATAACAGGTGACATTAATAATGTATTAACGACGATTTACAGCAATCAAATAATTTTTATTTTCCTCCACAAAAGAGGCAAGTAAGAAATCCTGCAGAGACCAGTGATCTGTTATTACGAATAAATCATTTGAAAGTTTATTATAGTTTAACTCTCAGGGTTGCAGCAACTCCTACACTGATAGGATACGTTTTTATAGGTGTTCCTTTATTTACCGGTGTTATTGCATACCGGACAACAGGATTAATACCCGCACCAATTCTTTTATTAATCGAATAATTTGCTTCGGCTCCCGCAATAAAGGTGTAAAAAGTATTTTTTAAGCCTTCAATCTTTTGGACCGTTTCATACTCAGAAACAGTTGGGGTTGCATATTCTATTTCCGCTTTATCGCCGGTAATTCTGTTTATCCCAATACCCGTTGAACTGTTTATATTTAGTTTACCCTGCTTGAGATTTACTTTTAAAAGCACCGGAACTGAAATATATTGTACATGCAGCGAAGCGTCCTTCAATACAATACTGTCCCCGTTTCGCGGTATACCCGCTTTTGTTATTTCTGCAAGGCCATAAGTAGTAGCAAGTTTAAATTTATATGAGCCTGAATTATCCTGCAAAGCTCTTACCACAGTAGATGATATGGAAGTAAATGTATTCGATAATGAAAAACCGGATTGCAGGGATAAATAATTGGAAAGTTTATATTCTGACAGGAGGCCCAGTGTGTAAGACATATCTGGCTTTTCTCTTTTTGTAAAGTCAGATTCATCCTGGTCATCGTATTCATATTGTTCCTGCAAACGGGCACTAATGTGATCGACAGAAAAGAATGGTGCTATACTGAAACGATGTTCTTTTTTATCCAGCTTTAATGCAGCTGATTGATTTTGCAGGTTAAAGTTATTGACTGCTGCATTCTTTGTTAAAGAACCCGGTGATATAAACGGAAAATAATTGCCACCTTCCGAATTGATAGCTACAGCCTGGGGTAAGGAAGATATTAATATATTATCTGCATCAAACGAAATTGAGTTATTATGTAAAAAAATATCATCGCTATATTCAGCTTTACTGATTTTGTTTGTTGTTTTTAATAGATAAGTTGGGATAGCTCTTAAACTTTTATTTGCCTGCTGCTGTTTCAGAGTAGTTATACTGCGTTCACCTGTTTTCGAAATACTTTTATTTGAGGAAGGGATACTGCTCCCATTTCTTCCCGAAAAATGAAAAGCAAATTGTAAAACATCACCCAGGAAAAAGAACATGCATACAAGTATCAGGCAGGATAATGTTCTGCACAGTGATCTGTATTTTGCTTTATAATTTTCTGCATCTTTCCTGTTAAGATCATTATCAATTTGCTGCCAGGTATTTTCAGGTGGATCTTCTTTATAATCTTTCAGCCCCCAGAGGAACAAATGGTCTATATCCTGTAAATTTTTATTCATGCCCCTGAATTTATATTCAATACAATAAATTGCCTTTGCAATTTGTTTTGTAAAAACCTTCTTGCATCATGCAGGTGAGATTTTGATGTGCCTTCTGAAATATTGAGCAGCCGGGCAATTTCCCGGTGTTTCATACCTTCAAATACATACAAATTGAAAATAATCCTGCACATTTGCGGTAAAGCTTGTATCATCAGGATTAATTCCTTTGCATGAATGTTGTCAAGTATCATGTCTTCGTCAGCAAACTCTTCGTTGGTATCCTCAGAATGCACGATTTGGTACAGCGGTTTTTTATTTTTTAATTTTTGTAAAGCACAGTTCACCATAATTTTTTTGATCCATGCATCTAAAGGGCCTTTGAATTGATACTGATGAAGGCATGCATATACTTTGATAAACCCCTCCTGTAAAATTTCTTCAGCATCGTGCCTGTTTTTTGCATAACGAAGGCATAGAGCCATCATTGTCGATGCAAATTCTGCATACAGTTTATTCTGCATAGCCCGGTTACCCAAAAGGCATTCTTTTATTAATTCCTTTTTATTGTCCAATGTGAAATAGGGGTTTTTATTGTAGATGCATTTTGCTGTGAAAAGGTTGGTTTAGAAAAAATATTTTTTATAGGAAATTATCTTTCTCCAAAATGAACGGATAATTTCGGATCAGGTTGAAAACATTTTTTTGATATACACATATTCAATAATCTTATTAAGTGCCATTAATACCATTGAATAATTTCAGCCAGCAGGGGAATTAATTATTTGTACAAAACTTTTCAAAAAAAGATTTCTTTTTGAAACGAAAATGTCTAACTTTATTTATTCAGCAACCCGGAACACATTTAATAATTTTTATCCGCACCCAGCCTCAGGAACAAGTTAAAGATTTTTCATTCCCACTCTTCTAAAACTCCGTACTGGAAATTCTTTTAAGTTTTCCAAAAAATAAGAAAGGCCAAAGCTTTTGCATGTCTTCAAAAGAATGAGTGGCGATTACATGCCGATTAAGATTTTTTTACTGTATGAAAACACATTAACCGCAAGAAATGCGGACTCTTATAGTTATGCCCTACCCTGAGAATCTCGTTTGAAAGCCGGTAATGTTGTAAAAGAATTTATTGAGTTTAATCCTGCTTTATGAGAGAATTCCGTTCAATATTTTATTGCCTGTTTTTATTTTATAGCGATCAGTCTCCCCCATATTCCCCACCAACTGATCAAGCTTGTCATATCAAAACTCAATCCATTAGTTTAAAAACTATTTTATGAAAACGAATATCACGTATCGGAAAATACTTAAGAAAGCATTTTTGAATTTATTTTTTGTGTTGATATTTATGTGTATAGGGAGAGGTTATGCTCAAAACGTAGATAATCAAACCAAAAGCACAAGTTTCCTAACCATCCAGGCGGCTATTGATGATGCGAACACTACAAACGGGGATATACTTTTTGTTCATCCGGGATTATACCTGGAAAATGTGAATGTGTATAAACAATTAACCATACGAGGTAATAATTTTGGTGTTCCCGGAAACTCTTTATCCAGGGCACCCGAATCAACAGTTGATGGAAATTTTGTTAGTGCACCTTTTGCGCTTAACAATAACAACATAACTCTTGATGGTCTTGAAATCATACATGGTCACAATGGTTTAAATGCAGGTGTTTGGATGAATGCATCATTTGGTAACATGAATACGATCAACTGCATTATAAGAAATAATGCGATAGGAATTTATGCCAACTGCGCTACGCCCAGTTTAATTCAAAACAATTTATTCAATGTAAATAATAATTTGCCTGCAGCAGCAGGAGGCAGTGCAATCTATTCTGAATTTACAATTGGGCTGACTGTAAATAAAAATGAGTTTGAAAATCATACGGAAAATAACCCGGTAATATTTGGAGCGACCGGCCCGGGAGTACATATGAATTTAAAGTTTACAAGAAACAATTTGCATGACAATACATTTGGTACTTACTTTATTTCAGTAACAAATGGTACGATTACAAATAACACGTTTAATGTTCCTAATGCAACAGGTATTTCATTTGGAGGTGCCGACAAAAACATTTCGGTAAGTAACAACTTCTTTACCAGTGACCCCGCGAAAGATGCAAGGGGTGTTCGGGTAAGAGATGACGGATATGGTTATGGTGACAACAGCAGTATTACTATTAATAACAATAGTTTTACCAATATTTTTTCTGATTATTATATCGGGATAGAATCGGGATATTCAAATCCCCCGCTTGATGCCACTTGTAACTGGTACAGTACAACTGATGAAACAACGATAGCCTCAAAAATTACAGGTTCTGTTACGTTTAAGCCTTATCTCGTAAATGGTACTGACGATAAGCCGTCTTTAGCAGGCTTCCAGCCTAAACCCAATAGTTGCACAGGTCCTGTTGTTTGCAATTTACACGGAGGAAATATTACAATGACTCCTAACAGACCTGTAAAGGGCCAGGCTGTCCACACAATTTATCTGGGTTATGGTCCACAGTGCGCTACTTTAAAAGCACCTGCTGTAAGCGGAGGTACACCTCCTTATACATATTTGTGGAGCACTTCTGCAACTACTTCATCAATTCATGTTTGTCCAACCACCAATACCACTTATACTTTAACCATTACAGATTACAATGGATGTACCCTTCAAAAGTCATTTACAGTTTATGTAGTTGACGTAAGATGTGGCCCGTACAATGATAAAGTTTTAGTGTGTCATTATGGTGAGACTAAATGTGTTACTAAGAACCAGGCTAAGAACTTTATAAATAACGGGGATAAATTAGGCCCCTGCAGTATGTTAGTAAGCTCCGGCGAATCGCAGATGGAAAAGATTTCTTCCGGTTCAATTAAAGTGTCCGCTTATCCGAATCCATTTACCACATCAACAAAAATAGTATACAGACTTCCTTATGACAGTAAGGTATCTTTAAAAGTATATGATGCAATGGGGAAAGAAGTTGCCACAATTGCCGAAGGAA
>DATBFI010000286.1:0-9337 GCA_036558585.1 Chitinophagaceae bacterium | reverse complement strand
CAGAGCTCCTACATGGCTGACACCTTCATTTTAAATAATTCTTTCAAATTTTTATTAGTAGAAATAAGAATTATTTGGATTTAGCCGGCATACTCGTATTCCAAATATCCCTGTATAATTTCCATTCTCCATTTTCATTCTTCCAAAGCACTACATATTTCCCTTTGTCAAGTAATTTATTGTTATCACCGTACATTTCATATTTGCCTGTTTCTCCTACCACCTCCTCATTTCCTGTTAAGTCGTCTGTAGTTAGCTTGATATCCTTAACTCCCATCCTTATTGCCCCACCCCATACAGAAATAATCTTGTCTTTTGGAACGGGTTCACTATTGGGTGGCATTACCAATGCATCTGAAGCATAGAGGGATGCCATGGCTGCGGAATCGCCTTTTCTTAGTTCATCGCTGAATTTTGCATTGAGATCTGATATTGCCGATTTTGCTTTGTCTATGTCAAAGCTCGTGCTGTCTGGTTTTTGGGCTGAAGTTATGTTTTCAGCAGATTGATTATTACTGCAATTGACCATACATAAGGCAATGCTTCCGAGAAGCAAAGAGATGCTTAATTTTTTCATAATGATTTTTTTGATAAAATAAAACTTATTTTAATGAAATACAATAGCTGTAAAGAAATTTCATTGCATCTATTCCTTATGCGTAGGAAAACACATTTCTCCATACAAACATTCATTAATAATTTAGATCTAACTTTCAAAAATGAATATTGTAATATCTCAAAATCCTGGTGAACTTGGCAAAGCTGCGGGCTCAGCTTCCGCACAATTAATTCGTGAAGCCATCAAAGTTCATGGTACTGCCAATATTATTCTTGCTACCGGAACAAGTCAGTTTGAAACGTTAAATCAACTTCTATCAGAAAATATTGAATGGAGTAAGGTAACAATGTTCCATTTAGATGAATACATTGATCTGCCTGTTACACATCCTGCCAGTTTTAGAAAATATCTGCAGGAAAGATTTATCTCAAAGGTATCACCGCTAAAAGCAGTTCATTTGATAAATGGTGAAACTGATCCACAACAAGAATGTAATAGCCTTGGGGTCTTAATTTCAAAACGCATGATTGATGTGGCTCTTGTAGGAATTGGGGAAAATGGACATCTTGCATTTAATGATCCTCCTGCGGATTTTGAAACCGAGTCTCCCTATGTCATCGTTGAATTGGATGAACAATGCAGGAAACAGCAATTGGGTGAAGGTTGGTTTAAATCTATTGAAGAGGTGCCCCGCAGGGCAATCAGTATGTCTATAAAACAGATCATGAAATCAAGATATATTATTTGTTCGGTTCCTGACAGCAGGAAGGCAATCGCTGTAAAAAATTGTTTTAAAAAACCTGTGAGCAATGTTCACCCCGCAAGTATTTTGCAGTTGCACTCAAATTGTACATGTTATCTCGATAAAGATTCTGCTGCTTTACTTACTGATAGGGTGGGAGAAAAGGTAGAAAAATAATCATGTAGCTTACGCTGTAATTTAACCTGATGAGCAAACCAATAGCTGCCACAATAGAAATCAATTCAATAACAAAGCGTGATACTTTTATTTCGATTCTTATCATCGGGCTGCTCTTTTTTATTTTTGGTTTCATTTCGTGGGTAAATGCCATTTTGATCCCTTACTTTAAAATTGCATGTGAGTTAAATAACCTGCAGTCTTATCTTGTAACCTTTGCTTTCTATATTTCCTACTTTGTTATGTCAGTTCCATCGGCCTACCTTTTAAAAAAAGCGGGATTTAAAAAAGGAATGATGACAGGTTTTTGGGCGATGGCTTTAGGCGCTTTTATTTTCGTGCCCGCTGCTCTTACAAGAACTTATGAAATATTTTTGCTTGGCCTTTTTACAATTGGTGCCGGGCTTGCCGTGCTTCAAACAGCAGCAAATCCTTATATCACTATCTTAGGACCCAAAGAAAGAGCGGCACAACGAATCAGTATTATGGGGATTTGTAATAAAGGTGCCGGTATTATTGCGCCTCTCATATTCGCCGCTGTTGTGTTAAAAGCTACAGATACAGATTTATTCAAACAATTAGGTGTAATGAATGAGGCAGCGAAAAACGCGGCATTAGATGAACTAATAAGAAGAGTGATTACTCCCTATACTTGTGTTGGTACAGTTTTGTTTATATTGGGCTTAATGGTGCGCTATTCTTCTCTCCCGGAAATAAATACTGAACTGGAAAGTAAAGAAGTTGCTACAGCTAATTTTGATAAGAAAAGCATATTTCAGTTTCCGCATCTGATCCTTGGTGCCCTTGCAATCTTTCTTCATGTAGGCACACAGGTTATTGCAATTGATACGATCATAGGATATGCAAATTCAATGCACATAAATTTGCTGGAAGCAAAAGTTTTTCCTTCCTATACGCTCACTGCAACAATATGCGGCTATATCTTGGGAATTATTTGTATCCCTAAATTTATCAGCCAGGTAAATGCTTTAAGATTTTGTACATTGTTGGGAACGATATTTACACTGCTGATTATTTATACAAGAGGTCAAGTTTATTTTTTAAATCACTCGGTTGATATTTCTATATGGTTCGTTGTATTGCTGGGATTGGCAAATTCACTGGTATGGGCCGGTATATGGCCGTTGGCCCTGGATGGATTAGGACGATTTACCAAGCTGGGCGCCTCAGTAATGATAATGGGACTATGTGGTAATGCCATTATGCCACTTGTGTATGGATGGCTTGCCGATTTGTATAATGTTCGCATTGCTTACCTGGTATTATTGCCTTGCTACCTGTATCTTGTATTTTATGCTTTTTACGGACATAAAATAAGAAGATGGCGTTTGTAAAATATTTTGATTAATGTTTACCTGTTAAATTTTATGAAACAATTATCTTGTTATTTCTTACTCTTTTTTTTGCTCAATAGTTTACGCACTCTTGCTTTTGATATAAAGGATTTTGAAAAACATTTTAAGCTTTTACCGCAACCGCAAAAAGTTGAATTGTTCAATGGAAAGGGAATTTCTTATAATTCTCTTCAATCCATTTTTCTGGATGGAAATTTTTCTAAACCTGTATTATATGGATCATTAAGATCCTTACCACGCACAAACAAACAAGGTGCAGGAGTTTTAGTAATGAAACTTTCTTCTGACAGTGATCTTCCTGGATCACCCGAAGGATATGTGCTTGAAATTAAAACTGACCAGGTAATACTGCGTGCAAAAGATAATGCGGGGCTGTTTTATGGATGTCAAACACTCTTGCAATTGCTTGAAGATGCACACGATCAGCAAATAGATATTCCCACATGCAGGATCGCCGATTACCCTGATATTGCCTACCGGGCAATTCATTTGGATCTAAAACATCACCTTGATGCCGGCCATTATTATTATGATATGATTGATCGTTTGGCACAAGTAAAAATTAATGCAATTATTGTTGAGTTCGAGGATAAGTTGCATTATAGAAAAGCTCCTTTAATTGGCGCAAGCGATGCAATTTCCGTGGAAGAATTTGCAGCGCTCAGCCGGTATGCAAAAGAACGTAACATTGAAATTAGTCCTCTCGTGCAGGGGCTGGGTCATGCATCTTTTATATTGAAGCACGAAGAGTATAAGAATTTGCGTGATGATACCACGTCTGACTGGTCGTTTGATGCGATGAATCCGCAAACTTATGATCTGCAATTCTCATTATATGAAGATGCAATTGCAGCCACTCCTTATGGTAAGTATTTGCATGTAGGCGGAGATGAAGTGGGCAATTTGGGAATGTCTGAATTATCCAGGAAATCAGGATTAACACCGATGCAATTACAAATGACCTGGCTAAAAAAAGTTTGTGATTTTGCGCAAAGTCATAACCGCATTCCTATTTTTTGGGATGATATGGTTTTTAAACTTTCCGGTCTTTATCAAACAACATGGGATTCCGGTGTTTCAGTTGCAGAGGTTAAAAATGTATGGAAAGAAAATGAGCACAAATTAGAAGAGAACATTAATCTTTTTCCGAAGACTTGCGTATATATGCGCTGGAATTATGACACACCTGATATATTAGGCAATCAAAAAGCAATCGATTGGTATAAATCACATGGTTTGATGGTGATGGCTGCAACGGCAGCACAAACAATGTGGCCTGTCATGCCACGTGAAAAATCAAACTTTCAACCAATAAAAGATTTCTGTAAAATTACTTCAGAAAAAAAATTGAATGGCATTTTATGTACAGCATGGGATGATTGCTCACCTCATTTTGAAACATATTGGCGTGGATTTTATGACTTTGCTTTTTTTAGCTGGAACTATCTGGATATAAAGCCAGAAGCAATACATGTCATATTTCGTCACCGGTTTTATACACCTGCAATAAGTGATTCTTCCTTTGAATTCCAGGATATGCTTGAAAGAGCGCTTGTGTTTTGGGAAACAGCTTTTATTGAGAAGGGAGACCGGAATAATTATCCAAAAAATATTGACTTGATACAATTGCCAAACGAGCAAAGCAGTGGTTCATGGAGTGAAAAATATAAGGATAAAATCGAACAGGCAAAAAAAGAACTGGCAAGATACCAGGTCATTAAGAGCAGAATAGAAAAATCTATGCAATTAGCACGCAGGAATGAATATTCTTTAGCCCTGATGGACCAGATCAATGAGTTGCAGATATATCCTGCAAAGCTTCTTTTATTAATAGAAAAATATGATAAAGCAACTTCTGCATCGGATAAACAAACGAAGAAGCAGGAGATAAAGGATTACGTAACCAGTTTCAATGGAATAAGAAAAGAATATGAAAAAGTTTTTTCAATGACGAGAATATTAAACGAGCCTGCCGATTATATCCTTGATCAAAATCATCATGCCCATTTAGCCAATGGTACGGTCAATAGTGACTGGATGTACGTTTATGAGTTAGCAATGAATAAAAAAATAAAGAGTTGGTAATCCGGTAACACAAAAGCAGGCGCAGTTTTTAAATTCGTGTTGTCTTAGTCCTCTTCTTTTTCCAATCTTTTATGTTTAATGTGAGGCTTAATATCAGGCTTGCAAAAAATACTATTGCCGTAACAGTATCTACTAACTGAGGCTGAAAGTTTATCCCTGTTAATTTCAGTAATAAAAAATGAATGTATGAATTGGAATTGTCAACATATCCGAGGTGTTGCCTTATCGCCCAATGCCAGTCGGTGCAAAAGCAATATCCCCAGCCGTACCAAATACCTAATATAAACCACGAGAAAGCGGTTAGAAGAAGTGTGATGAGATTCCATCTTCTTGTCTTACGGAATATCCAGCCGAATGTATTAAACAAAACAAGACATGAATGAAAACAAAAGAAAAAGTAATTAAGAAACTTATACCACCACATGCATATTAAGATTGTTGCAGGCGAATGTGTAATGAGCGAAACTTCAACTGTTCAAAACTATAAGGAAAAATTGCATCAAAAATATTTTCTTATTTTTTCCAGTCAAAGTAGAACGTACTGCCTTCACCCTCCTTTGATTCTATCCTTATGGTTCCTCCTTGTTCTTCAACGGCCATTTTTATTATAAATAGGCCTACGCCTGTACTGGTTTCTTTTGCCGGCTTAGTGCTGCCTGTCTGAAAGGGTTTAAATATTTTCTCACGGTCTTCTTCTGAAATGCCTCTGCTGTTGTCTCTTACAAAGAACTCATGAAAATCTCCTTTATCATTAACGCCCACTTCTATAACGCCTTCCGGCTTGTCATTAAATTTTATCGCATTGCTCATAAGATTTTGAAATACCTGTTGCAATTTTATTTTTTGGGTCCTTAGAACGGGAAGATCGGGCGAAATATTAATTTTAAAATTTTCCGGAGGAAACAAAAGATATGCAATCTGCTGCACAAGCTCATAAACGTCAACTTCTTCAATTGATTGCTGTGCAATTGTTTTCCTCGAATAGTCGAGAATAGAATTTATCATTTCTGATAAGTGGTGCGATGATTGAGAGAGCATTTCAATTCGCGACTGTAAATAGGAATCCTTGTTAATGTCAACATTCTTCTCCAGTACAGACAGAATGGTTATTATTGAAGAAAGCGGTGATTTAAGATCATGTGAAACAACATACACAAAACGTTCTAATTGCTTGTTGATGACTTCAAGATCGCGAAAAGTTTTTTTAAGATTCTGCTGATAAAAATAGAGGCGTTCAAAGACATTAACCTTTGCCTGCGTGACACTGACATGGAGGGGTTTTTGTAAATAATCTACGGCACCATGTTCAAATCCTTTTAAAATATATTGCTCTGCCTTGTTGCTTGCTGTTACAAAAATTACAGAGATGTCCTTTGTATTTGGGTTTCCTTTTAAAAGTTTTGCCACTTCAAATCCGTCCATGCCGGGCATTTGCACATCAAGCATAATCAATCCGATATTTTCATTTTTTACAACCTGTTTTAATGCTTCATTGCCTGATGTTGCACGCAGGAACTCACGATTATCAGCGGCAAGGATTTCCTCCATCGCGATGATATTTTCTACTCTGTCATCTGTAACTAAAATTGTAAACTTGTCCAGTTTTTCCATAGTATATTAACAAATGAGTGTTTTTGATCAATTATTTAATCAAAAAACTCCGATGAAATTTCAGGGATATAACCTTACTACTTTCGTTTAAAAATTTTCTGGGCAGGATAAACGCAATCAAACTTACTCTTTAAATCTGTAAATAACAAGGATTCTTTAGTGCCAAGACCCAAATAGCCGCGGGGCGAAAGGCTATTATATAACAGGTTAACCACTTTATTTTGTAAATGAGAATTAAAGTAAATAAGCACATTTCTGCAAAGTATCAACTGGAACTCATTAAATACGCCATCCGAAACAAGATTATGATGAGAGAAAACAATATTTGCCAGCAGTTCCTTATTTATTATCAAATAATCATATCGTGCAGTATAGTATGAGGAAAAATCATTTTTTCCTCCGGATTCATGATAGTTGCTTATATACTCTTTAAGATTGTGAAGGGGAACAAAGCCTCTGCTGGCTCTTTCAAGATTAACGGCATTAACATCAGTTGCATATATAAGGCAACGTTTTAGTAATTGCGCTTCATACAAAAGTATGGAAAGCGAAAATACTTCTTCACCAGTGGCGCATCCGGCATGCCATATTTTAATAATAGGATAAGTAGCAAGTTCGGGAAGAATTTTTTCGTGGAGTGTTCTATAAAAAGCAGGGTCACGAAACATGTCGGTAGCGTTCACTGTTACCGTTTGCAGAAATTGTGTAAAGAAATCTTTATAATTTATAAGATTATATTTAAGATCATAAACGTTATGAATACGCATTGCATCCATAAAATGCAATATTCTTCTTTTTAAAGATGCTGTTGTATAGTTACAAAAATCATAGCCATATTGGTGCAATAACAATTGCAGGATCTCAGCCAGTTCTTCATCAGTAATATTTTTTTGCTTACTCATTTCTGTTGAGACAGCCAGACACGCATTAGTGACAGAAGTTTATTTATATCAACAGGTTTACTGATATAGTCAGAAGCGCCTGCCCTGATGCATTTTTCCCGGTCGCCCTGCATTGCTTTGGCTGTAAGCGCTATGATCGGCAAATTCATAAAACCTAATTCATTGCGTATCTTCTGCATTGTTTGATACCCGTCCATTTCGGGCATCATGATATCCATTAATATTATATTGATTTCGGGATGTTTTTTTAATTCTTCAATAGCATCTTTGCCATTTACTGCTGCGGTTACTTTCATTTTGTTCTCTTCAAGAATATTGCTTAGCACAAAAACATTGCGCATATCGTCATCAACTAATAATACTTTTTTATTATCAAAAATTTTATCGGTGGCAGCCATAAAGCCAGGCTCCAGTTCACTCTTCTCTTCCTTTATTTTATAAAGGAATAACTCTACTTCGTCCATCAACCTGTTTTTCGATTGTTCTGCATTCCGGATCACAACATCAGATAACTTCATTAATTCCAGTTCATCGGTTTGTGAAATATCCGCATCGATATAAACAATAACCGGGATATTATATTCACTTGTGTTTTCCTTTAATTTTTTTAAGTTACTTTTTGCTTTGTCCAGGTCACTACCCCCATCTGCAATAATACAATCAAAATTATTTTTAATTAATTGTTGTATTCCTTCCTCAACATTATTCACATAAGTGCATTCTATATCAAATTGCCTTTTCTGTATCAGGTTTGCTAAAGAATCTTTATTGATATTATCCCCTGATAAAATCAAAAGTAATTTTTTAAAACGGCTGAGTGAATTTTCAACAAGCGATTCAAAAGTATTATCAAGATCTTGTTTGTCAACCGGTTTTTTTAAATATGTAGTTACATTACCTGGAGCAGCCTTAATATAATCTGTTCCGGTAATAATATGTACAGGTACATGCTTAAGCTTCTCGTCATCTTTTAGTAATTTCAATAATGTCCATCCATCTATTACAGGCAATTTTATGTCGAGAATAATTGCATTGGGTTTATATTTCCTTGCATATAACAGTCCTTCATCGCCCTGCAACGCAACTATTGCTTTATAATGATGGTCTCTTGCAAAGTCACGCAGCAATAATGCAAATTGAACATCGTCTTCAATGATCAGGACAACTTTATCATCTGTATCAATATTCTCCCTGTCATCGATAATTTTAGGAGAAGGCAATGATGCCACTAACTCATTCGTACTTTTATTTTCTTCTTTCACTCCTGCATTTTCCACTGATTTTATTTTGGCCTCAACCGGAAGGAATATTGTGAACATACTTCCTTCTCCCTCCTTACTTTTCAACTGCATTTCACCGCCCAGTTTATTTATTAATTCCCTGCAGATTGAGAGACCTAAACCCGTACCGCCGTATTTTCTGCTGGTTGAACCATCAACTTGCTGAAATGCTTCAAAAATCAACTCCTGTTTATCAGCAGGAATACCTATTCCCGTGTCGATAACTGCAATAGATAATGTCTTGATCCAATTCTTATTCTGCGGGTTTATTGGCTTTACATTGTCATTGCCGGGCAAAGAAAATATCATTTTTACTTCACCGTTTGCGGGAGTAAACTTGAAAGCATTTGATAACAAATTCTTCAATATTTGCTCCAGCCTTTGCCTGTCTGTTTGGATAAATTCAGGCACTAACGGTTGAATTTCTGTAATAAAATCTATCTTTTTTTCTTTTGCCACTTCAGCAAATAGTTCTTTTATATCATGTTCAATATCTTCTGTTTTTACTTCTTCAATATGCAGATCAATTTTGCCGGCTTCAATTTTAGAAAGATCAAGCATGTCATTTATAAGATCAAGAAGATCAGAACCAGATCTATGAATGA
>DATBFI010000285.1:0-13417 GCA_036558585.1 Chitinophagaceae bacterium | reverse complement strand
TAATTGCATTGACAAAGTTTGTATAAGTCAAAAACCTGAATTGAGCATTTAAGCTTCTGCTATTCTTGAAAAGAATAATAGGATAAGAAGCATGACTTGAATAATCAATCAGTTCTTTGCCAACGCTTTTGTTTTCAATTTCGGCTAATGATTGGTTTGCTGCTACTTCACCTGCTTTGCTCTCTAAAGGAGCGATAAAGAAGAAAGATAATAATATAAGAAGTAACAGGTGTCGCATTGTTGTAAAGATATAATATGATATTATAATGAACCCTTAATATTATGCTGTCTGTCATTTTTGTAAATAAATTATATTTAAGGAGAGTGTTTAAAAAAACCGACCTTAGTTTGGAAGCCTTTGCTTCGCATTAAAAAGGCTAATATGAATTGGCTGCTTATTTATGAGGTCGGTTACTTAATTGTTCTCATACTTGTATGTTTACGTATTATTTATGATACCCGAAGCACCACCAAAACATTGGCCTACCTGCTTTTTGCAATTTTTGTTCCGTTTGCCGGGATGATCTTTTATTTTCTCTTCGGAATTAATTACCGTAACAAAAAAATGTACAGTAAAAAACTTTTTGAAAACGAGGACCTGGCAAAAAAATTAAAAGAAGATTTATATCACTATTCAAAACAAACATTTAACGAAAGCGATGCTGCGGTTCAAAGCAATAAAGAACTCGCATATATGCTCGTGATGGATACAGACAGTCCCTTAACCGCAAATAATTCTGTAAAAATTTTGGTGAATGGAGAAAATAAATTTCCCGAAGTGCTGGAAGCATTAAGACAAGCAAAAAACCACATCCATATTGAATACTATATCTATGAAGATGGTGAAATAGGAAGGGAAGTTGAAAAACTCCTCATTCAAAAAGCAAAAGAGGGAGTAACAGTCAGATTTATTTACGATGATTTTGGAAGCCGTTCAATTCACCGAAATTTAGTGCATCAGCTGAGGGCCAATGGTGTAAAAGCCTTTCCTTTTTTGAGAATTTATTTAATTGCTTTTGCCAACCGCCTTAACTACCGCAATCACCGAAAAATAATTGTTGTAGACGGAAACATTGCTTTTGTTGGTGGCATTAACATTAGCGACAGGTATATTAATAAACCCGGTGATACAAAACTTTTCTGGCGGGATACACATTTGCGTATCGATGGGCCGGGTGTGCAGTATCTGCAATATCTTTTTTTATGCGACTGGAACTTTTGTGCCAATAAGAAATTACAACCTGATGAGTATTTTTTCCCGCGGCTGAGTGCTTCGTCAATTAACAGTAATAAGGTTGTTCAGATAGCTGCCAGCGGTCCGGATTCTGAAACGCCCACTATTTTATTTTCTATTCTGCACGCTATAAACCTGGCGACAAAAGAAATTCTTATTACAACTCCTTATTTCATTCCCGGGGAAAGTTTGCTCGATGCGCTTATTATTGCTTCTCTTGGTGGTGTTTCAGTAAAGCTGTTAGTGCCGGGAATATCAGATTCCTCCCTTGTTAACTTTGCTGCCCGGTCTTATTATAATGACCTGCTAAAAGCAGGCGTTGAAATTTACCAATATACCAAAGGATTTGTTCACGCTAAAACGCTGGTTGCAGACAAAAAGATTGCAATTGTTGGCACAGCCAACATGGATTTCAGAAGCTTCGATTTAAACTTTGAGGTTAATGCGATTGTTTATGATAGTGATATAGCCGAAGAACTGACGGAAGTTTTTTATAGAGACTTAAAAGACGCGAAAAGAATTGATGCAGCCGCATGGAGCACACGTTCTATATATAAGCAAATGCTTGAAAAGACTGCAAGACTTGTATCACCGATGTTATAACTTTTGAATATTTAAAATCCACGATGAAAACATTTTACCAGCTCAGCAAAGAAGAAGCTATCAATCAGCTTCAAACATCTTTCTCTGGTTTAAAAAGTGAGATGGTTCCGGCTCTTCGCGAAAAATTTGGAGAAAATGTTTTGCAGGAAGCAAAACAAAAAAGCAAATTATCTATTCTTCTTGGGCAGCTCAATGATATAATGATTATCATTCTGATTATTGCTGCTGGCATTTCATTTTTTGTTGGAGAACACACGGATGCTTTTGTCATCATAGCAATAATTATAGCAAACGCGTGGATGGGATATTCCCAGGAGAGTAAGGCAGAGGAATCCATTAAAATGCTGAAAAAAATGGCGGCGCAATTTGCACTGGTGGTTCGTGATAATAAGACGGTAAAAATTGAAGCAGGCAAATTAGTGCCCGGAGACGTGATTTTATTAGAGGCGGGAGGCATTGTACCGGCAGATGGCAGGCTGATTGAAGTGAGCGCTTTTAAAACAGATGAAGCTTCTTTAACAGGAGAAAGTTATTCCATAGAAAAAACGACTGAAGCAATAAGCGAAGATAATCTTGTTCCAGGTGACCAGCATAATATGGTCTTCAAAGGAACCATAGTAAGTAACGGATCTGCCAGGGCGGTGGTAACCTCTACTGGTATGAACACCGAGATAGGGAAAATTGCCGGCTTACTGGAGATTGGTTATCAAAAAACACCACTTCAAAAAAGGCTTGCAGTGTTCAGTAAACAATTAGCAGTAATTGTCATCCTCATTTGCCTGGTTGTATTTGTATTTGGACTGTGGCGCGGAGTGCCTGCATTTCAGATGTTTTTGACAGCACTATCGCTGGCCGTTGCTGCTTTGCCTGAGGCCTTGCCTGCAGTGATAACAATTGCACTTGCCCGGGGTGCTGCGAGAATGGTAAAGCAAAAAGCATTAATCAGAAAACTGCCTGCTGTGGAAACTTTGGGTTCGGTTACCTATATCTGCACCGATAAAACCGGGACACTTACGCAAAATGTAATGACAGTTGAAAAAATGCTGCCAGCTAATAATAATGAAGAGTTACTGGAATATGCCATGCTCTTAAATAATGAAGTAAGATCTTCAGAGAATAATGAATTGTTCGGAGATTCCACAGAAACAGCACTGGTTTATTATGCTTTAAAAGATGGCTACACAAAAGAGAAAGCAGACACAAAATTCCCATTAGTATCGAAAATGCCTTTTGATTCGGTTCGTATGCGGATGAGTACATTACATAAAACTGGAGACAAATGGATTTTATTTACTAAAGGTGCTCCTGTAAAAATGGTGGCCGTACTATCTGAAAAATATAAGGACAGTATCCGGGAATGGTTACATGTGAACGAGGAATGGGCGAAAGATGGATTGAGAGTTTTATTTTTTGCCTATAAAGTTTTTGACCAGGAGCCCGGCAAACTGGAAGTAAGTTTGGAAAAGGACATGGACTTTTTAGGAATGGCTGCCATGATCGACCCGCCACGTGAGGAGGTTATTGATGCCATACGTCAATGTAAAACAGCAGGAATTAAAACTGTGATGATAACCGGTGACCAGCCACTTACGGCTAAAGCCATTGCAGAGCGATTACAAATAATTGATGAAGGCGATGAAGCAAAGACAGGTGTTGATTTGGATAAAGTTGGAGAAGAAGAATTTAGTAATAAAGTAAAAAAGATTTTTGTGTATGCGAGAGTTTCTCCTGAACAAAAATTAAAAATTGTAAAAGCACTGCAAAGCAACGGTGAATTTGTGGCAATGACTGGTGATGGCGTGAACGATGCACCATCCTTAAAACAGGCTGACATTGGTTTGGCTATGGGGATAACCGGTACGGATGTTGCTAAAGAAGCATCAGATATGATCCTGCTTGATGACAATTTTTCCACCATTGTTAAAGCTGTAAAAGAGGGAAGAAGAATTTATGAGAACATAAGAAAATTTATCTTATACGTGCTATCCTGTAACCTGAGTGAAATTCTTACTCTGTTCTTTGCACCTGTTCTTGGATTTGCTATTCCATTGCTTCCTATCCACATCTTATGGATAAATTTGGTAACAGATGGTTTGCCCGGTATTGAACTTGTGGCGGAACCAGCGGAAGAAGGTATCATGAATCGACCACCCAGGCCTCCGAAAGAAAACCTGTTTGCAGGAGGGTTAATATTAAAAATAATTTTTTCCGCAATTGTTTTAACGCTGTCTGCGATCTTTATTCAGTGGTGGGCGGTAAGGGAATCGTATGATGTAAGAACTCAGCAAACAATGGTGTTTACAACGCTATGTTTTGTTCAGTTGGGTAATGCACTTTCTGTTCGCTCAGTTTATCATTCCCTCTTCTCTAAAGAAATATTTGCAAATAAAGGAATGTGGGTCACAATTATTCTTACGGTGGTCCTGCAATTATTAATTGTTTACATCCCTTTCTTGCAACCTGTGTTCAAAACAACAACTTTAAATTCGAATGCTATAGAAATAATTTCTTTAGTGACACTGGTATCGCTTATCTGTATTGAGCTGATAAAATATTTGTCTGATAGAATTAGAAACGTTTAACGATTGCAGAAATTCGAATTGCGGGAGAAATATCTTTTCTTTTTTCTTCTCGCTAATCAAGGTGGAAGACACAACTAAACAAATTAATTTACACGCTAAACGCTTTTGCGATATTACTTAAAAGCCCTTCCGGGTTTATTATCTCTGGCGGCTCCCCTGCGGAAATATTCATCAGCGGAAAGCGTGCCGCTTCCTTTCAAGGCAAAAACAATAAGTAAAATAAGTGCAACGAGAGAGAGTATGAATTCAAAAGCATTGTAATTCATGTTTTTGATATTCACGAAAAAGACTGCTACAATAAGGATTGGAATCTGAATAATTGAAGATGCTCTTGTAAAAAGTCCAACTGTTATAAAAAGCCCGCATAATAAACTAAGATAAGCTATTACAAATGAAAGTGCTTCTGAATTCTGCGAGAAAACGCCTATACCTGTTTCCTCTATCAGGGATTTCAGTGTCTCAGTATTACGAATGAAATTTATTGCTTTATAAAATATAAGCAGACCTAATGCAATTCTTAAAATAGTGAGCCAATTTAGCCTGGGAATATTTTTTGTAGTAGTTTCAGCCATACAGATGAATATTTGGCGTGAAGGAAGATGCCAAATATAGGAATTACTTAACGAAAAAGCTATTTAGTTAACTACATTATTTTGACATTATCTAATACAGGTTGTATTAGCGGATTAACAGAAAATTATTTCAAGTAAGTACCACGCATCAGGCATTCAAAACATTCCACATTGCAAAAGAATAGGCAAAAACGCAAACAAAATTATAGTGAACCTGCCATCTGAAATAACGCTTCGGTTAAAAAATGTGGAGGATATTTTTCTTGCTTCTCCTGCTTCGCTTTATTGTAAGCGTACTTTAAATGAAAACGCTGAAGAGTTCATTGTTGAGCAAGCTATGGCTCTTCCACGCCATGCTGAAATAAGCTTAAAGTTGGTAATTCCATCTTATGAAATCATAATGGAAAATGAAGTTGCTACCGCTATCCATAAACATTTTGGCTTTTGCAGAGAAAAATCTGAGCGAAAGCTCAAACATACCATACAATTGGGCTGGAGAAGTTTTATTATTGGATTTATATTCCTAACCGTAATGTTTCTATTAACAAAAGTCATTAACCGTTTTTTACCACAGGGGGGATTAGCAATAACACTTCGGGAATTACTGATAATTCTCGGATGGGTAGCACTATGGAGACCGGCGGATTTACTGCTTTACGATTGGTATCCTCATAAACGCGACGCAAATTTATTTGGCAGACTCGAAAGAAGCAAAGTGCAGCTCATACTGAATGATGTAATTTGAACATAGGTACCGCAAACTTGCTTTTGGTAATTGTTGATGTAAAGAATGAAAAAGATAAAATATAAGACTGAAGTTTATAACAGTTGGTCTTTTTATATTACTTCATAAATGCAAAAATTTAATTTTTTCTAAAAACAAAAAATTATGATGCTCAATTGGAATGAATATCAAAAACAAATTACTGCGAACAATGCGCAGATCGGAAGGATCAATCATGAGATCCTCAAAGGCTACCGTGGCTTAAGCGAAGCTGGTAGTAAAACCAATTTACTTGGAAGCAAGGTCAGGGAACTGATAGCTCTTGCGGTAGCCGTTACGCGCCAGTGTGATGGATGTATCATTACTCACACTGATGCTGCCATACAACAAGGTGCAACCCGTGAAGAAATTGTAGAAGCATTGGGAGTTGCCGTTGCTGTAAATGCAGGAGCGGCATTGATTTTTTCTTCGAGAGTGATGGATGCTTTCAATGCCAAGACAGGGGAAAACAAGTAAATCGAGTTACCTTATTATCTTTTCTATATACCCAAAGGATATATTTATTTTGCAATGGCGTTGGCTGTATGCAGATATTTTGAATGAAAGGATAAATAACGATTAAAGAAAATTATTAAACATGAAATAATAAGAGTCATGAAACCATATGTAACACTTTCCGAAACAATGAACGACCTGAGAAAAGAGGGATATACAGAAGATTTTAACCTGCTACAGGATTGTCTGGAATGCCGTGATAGACAATTTAAAGTATTTGCAGAGGAATTTAAAGTAGATAAATTTTATCGTTTTGAAGGTCAGAGTAATCCAAGCGATTCGGCGATACTGTATGCTATTTCTTCAGATCGTTATAATTTAAAGGGCGTTCTCGTAAACGCTTATGGGATTTATAGCGAACCTCTTACAGATGAGATGATAGAAAAATTGCAAGTGCGCAATTAAAAAAAACTTTTTTTTACACACTGCATATTATTTCCTTTTGATCATATTATTGACAGCAACCTAAGGCGGTAATGCAGCATTTTACTTTCTATTCCCCGTATTAGTAAAAGAGATAAAGGTGATTCTGGTCGAAGGCAGTTGTACATTACCGGCTTTAAGGCCTTCTGCTTGCCGGCAAAACCTGCAAACGCACAGGAGGCACTATAAGAAGAGCCAATGGATTAAGCAAGTAATATTTGCAGAAACGAAATTCGCAGCCTTCCTGTTTATTCTTACTCTATCGAAGCCCGACCTTGGTGATCCCGCGGAAGAAATGATTACCATGAAAGATCATCATGAACATCATCACAATGCAACTGATAAACTGGCTTATAACACCTTAAAATACTTAGTAGATTTATAAGTCACAAATAGAAAAATGGATATTAAGAAAATTTTAGTCCCTACTGATTTTTCAAACGCAGCAAATAATGCCTTGCTTTATGCGACTATCATTGCGGAACAATACGGTGCTCAGATAGATATACTTCATGCATTTACAATACCTGTGCTGACTGCAAGAGGAAATCCTGTATTGACAGACCCTGATGTTGCACAGGCTAACAGACAAGTAGCAGAGGGAATGCTTAAAAAAACAAAAAAAATAGTTTCTCGTCGGAGCCCGGTAAAATTTAATTTAACCGCCATACCTATCTATTGGCAGATAGAACTTGCCGAAGTTATTCATAATCAGCAGGCCGATTTAATAGTCATGGGGACAACTGGTGCAAGTGGCTTGAAAAAAATTTTTATGGGAAGCAATGCAGCTCGTGTAATTCAAAATTTACCTGGTCCCGTATTAGCAGTTCCTGAACAGGCGAAATTATCAGAACATACTAAAATTGGACTTGCCTATGATGGATTGCAGATCAAAGAATTTGGAAAACTTTCTATCGTTAATTCATTAAAGAATACCCTCAATGCAAGTATTTATGTTTTTCAGATTATTGAGAACAAACAATCTTCATCGCCATATCTTTCTGAACTTATTAATTTCTTATCAGGTGCCCGGGTAGATTATATCTACGAAAGTGAAATTGAGTCCGCTATATTAAAGTGCATTGAATTAAACCATCTTGATATGCTGGTAATGATTCCAAGGCTTCGTGGATTTTTTTACAACCTGGTTACTGGCAGCATGACAAAAAAAATAGCTTATAAAATTCCTATCCCGCTTCTGGCTATACCTGAATAAATTCAATGACCAGGATAACAATGGAGAATTGTGGATTAATGTGAAACTCCTTCAACCTCTCATTGCCAATCTTGAAACTGCATCAAAAAAATCAAGCTGTCTTTGATGATAATATTCATACAAGAAACTTTTTTTAAAAAACTTTTTCTCTCGGGCAAGTCAGCCGAATATACATGCTAAAATTTCCACTACTCGTTTTTAAAAAGACATGAAATAAATCAGGACACATGGAACATCACGAACAGAAAAGTTAGACAGCAAAAAGGGTATAAAATACAAAAAAATAGCACTAAACGCTAACAAAATGACGATAGGCAATATGATGCTAAATCCTTATCGGGCTTTATCCAGCGCACCATTGATAATTGATATATGTGTGTACCTGTCTTTTAGAGAGACCAGGATCAATTTCTTATATTTGATATTATGGTGCATTTACCAGATTTAATTCGCGATTTGGCGCTGATTTTAATGGCGGGAGCTATTACAACTTTAATTTTCAGAAGGATCAGACAGCCGCTGGTATTAGGATATATTATTGCGGGTTTTCTGGTAGGCCCGCATTTTCACCTCCTGCCAACGGTCGCAGATAATGAGAATGTTGGCATACTCGCTGAGATCGGTGTAATCTTTCTTCTTTTTAGTTTGGGTCTTGAATTTAGTTTTAAGAAGCTGATGCGTGTAGGCGGGGCAGCGTCAATTACGGCATTTGTGGAGATCGCTTTTATAACACTTGCCGGATATTATACAGGAAAATGGATGGGTTGGTCTACGATGGATAGCCTGTTCCTCGGAGGTATGCTTGCAAGTTCTTCAACGACAATTATTATCCGGGCTTTTGATGAATTGGGGATTAAGACCAAGCAGTATGCCCGAATCGTTTTTGGCGTTCTTGTGGTAGAAGATATCGTGGTGATCTTGCTTATGGTTCTGCTTTCGACCATTGCGGTCACCAAACAGTTCGCCGGAACAGAAATTCTTTTTACCCTTTTAAAACTAATTTTCTTTTTAGCCTTATGGTTCATAACGGGTATTTTTTTGTTGCCTACTCTTTTGAAAAAAGCCAGGCCTCTGATTGATGAAGAGGCATTGCTTATTCTTTCCATTGGTCTTTGCCTGGGCATGGTAGTTCTGGCTACAGAGGTAGGTTTTTCCGCAGAACTGGGTGCGTTCATTATGGGTTCTATTATTGCCGAAACTACTTCAGCGGAGAAGGTTGAACATGTTACAAAACCGGTTAAAGATCTATTTGGAGCGGTATTTTTTGTTTCTGTGGGTATGATGATTGATCCGCAGGCAATAATACAATATGGATGGCCGGTGATTTGCGTGACGCTTCTTACTTTGTTTGGAAAATTATTCAGCACTACGGCAGGTGCATTACTTTCCGGGCAACCTCTTAAACAATCTGTTCAGGTTGGAATGAGCATGGCGCAGATAGGTGAGTTTGCTTTTATCGTAGCAACGTTGGGGCTTTCACTCGGTGTTATTTCAGATTTTTTATTTCCGGTTGCGGTGGGTGCATCAGCCATAACCACATTTACCACTCCCTATCTTATTAAACTTTCAGAACCATTCTACCTTTTCCTTGAGCGTATGCTTCCCGCAAATTGGGTCAGGCGATTAAATAATTACTCTTCCAGCTCGCAGGATATCCAGGCTGAAAATGAATGGAAAGTGGTTTTAAAGTCTTATGTTACCATAATCGTTACAAATGGAATTATTTTGTTAGCGCTTATTGCACTATTATCAAATTTCCTGATGCCTTTTTTGAATACGGCAATACAAAACACGACTACACGAAGTCTTCTTGCGGTAGTCATTTCGCTGACTTTGGCAGCACCTTTTTTATGGGCTTTAATGGCCAGGCGACCTAACAACATGGCCTATAAGGAAATGTGGTTGGATAAGAAGTACAGCCGGGGTCCGCTTTTACTCTTAGAGATCACACGTATTTTAATTGGTGTGGTAATGATGTCTTTTTGGGTATTCCGGCTGTTTGAAACCAAACTTGCAATTGTGATAATAGTTCCCATTATGGTTGCCGTGCTTTTTGTTTTTACGAAACGAATCCAGGCATTTTACCATCGTGTGGAAGTCAGGTTCCTGCGGAATTTAAATGCGCGTGAAACCGCGGCCTATAACACATTTTCCGCAAATGTTCACAGGAAAAGGGCAGATATAGAATCTAAATTGTCTCCCTGGGATGCTCATATCATTCAACTGGAAGTATCACCGGACGCTGACTACATAGGCAGAAGGTTGTTTGAACTGGAATGGAGGGAAAGGTACGGTATTAATATTGTGTACATCAAACGTGGAGAAAGACTTATTCAAACTCCTGATCGTAATGCCATTCTGTTGCCGTTTGACCAGGTAGGTATTATAGCTACCGATGAGCAGTTTCTAAACTTTAAACCTGTTTTCGAATCGCAGATTAATCCAAAAATATTTACTGAAGATGTTAATGACATTACTCTGCAGAAGATCGTGGTTAATGAGCATACACGGTTGAAAGGTTTGAGTATACGTGATTCAGGATTAAGAGAACGAACAGATGGATTGGTAATAGGAATAGAACGGAACAATGAAAGGATTCTAAATCCTGAATCAACAACAATCTTCGAGTGGGGTGACAATATTTGGATTGTTGGTATAAAGAAAAAGATTCAGGAGTTTATGCAAACGAACAGATCGTAACAAGTTAAAATTGTAAAACTTATTTGTACTCTTTGTTGTAGAATGTAGCAAGCATCAAGCAACGGACAAATCATTGCTGGATGGCAGACAGTCCAATACGTATGGCTTTGTGTAATAGCAACCAGCGGCATTTGTTTAAGCAAAAGAAGTGGTAAAACTCTTTCAGCAGCATGGCAACTGTAATATAATGTGGAAATGCCGGGTGTGGGGTATCATTGCTTCTTTTTCTCCAGTTGGCGGCGCAGCTTTTCTTCCACACTTTTCAAAAGCGCGATAAAATTGTCGCCGGAGTCAGAAGCGAACGCATCCTTACCGGGAATACCAAATCGGACGCTTACAGACCTTTGTCTGGTGGATTTTCCACTTTTCTCATTAAAATACACATCCACCCAGTTCACTTCCGGCACATGCCGCCGGAGCCGCACAATCATGTCTCTTATTTCTTGCTGTATGTCATTGCTGATGGTAATGTCAACAGCCTGCACGTCTAACTTAATTCCCTCGAAGTTTTCTGTGTAGTTCATTTGTGTTGATTTTAGAATTTATCATGCGAAAACCATTCCACTGAAACAGCCGCTTTTTGACTGTGTATGATATGCTATCAGCTTTTGTTTGAAAATTATTTTTATTCCACAGCACTGTGGAGTTTTTATTTTGATGGTGGTGAATAGTATCCCGACTAAGGTCAGGAAGCTTCCAAGTTCGAGTCCCCGATAAACCGGAAGGCAAAGCGTTGACTGTATTATTTCTCAGGTCTTTTGTGGACTGTACTAACCCGATACCGGAGATTATAAAAATGATTTTTTTAAAAGATGCCGCTTTAAGTTCAACAGGGAGTTAAATATGTATGTCCAAATTTTTCAGTAAGGCTTCTATGAAAGTGGCTCCGGTTTTGGCACACCTTCGGCAAGTTTTAATTTATCCTCAGGCAGGGGAATAAATTCCTTGTTATCATTGGGAGGAAGTATGATCCTTCCCTGTTTCCAGTCCTCCTTTGCCTGTTCAATGCGCTCCCTTCTTGATGAAACAAAATTCCACCAGATGAAACGTTCACCCAATGGTTCGCCACCCAATAACATAAGTGTTGAATACTCTTTTGCAATGATGATTGGGTCAACGCCCTTAGTAAATACAAGCATTTGCCCTGCGCGATAGCTCTGGCCGTTTACCTCCACGCTTCCTTTTGCAATGTAAAAACCACGTTCAGAGTGTTCTTTCGGTAAACCAAATCTTGTATTTGCCTGCAGCGACCCGTGCATGTAAAAAAGCGGGGAATGGGTTTTCACATCATTTCTTAATCCATAGGCATTACCTGCAATCAGCCGCATCCATACCCCTTTATCGGTGTATACCGGTAATTGTTCCGGTTTATAGTTATTAAACGCAGGCGTTGATTCTTCATCTTTTTCGGGAAGAGCCACCCACGTTTGTATCATCTCAACTTCTCCCTGTGCAAGTGCAACAGGATCTTCGAAACGTTCCGAATGGGCGATGCCGCTTCCGGCGGTCATCCAGTTAACTTCGCCGGGACGAATCACCTGCTCCACACCTAAACTATCACGGTGTGTTACTTGTCCGCCAAAAAGATAACTGATCGTGGAGAGCCCGATATGCGGATGCGGCAATACATCGAGAAAGGCAGGATCAGCAGGTACATCTGCAATAGGTCCTGCATGGTCCATAAAAATAAAAGGTCCAACCATTCTGCGAAGCCGGAACGGAAGAATGCGTTTAACCTTCACGAATTTACTGATCGCCGCATTACGTGCTTCAATTACAATATCGAGCATAACCGTGGTAGTTGTTCTTGATAGAATATATAAAGATAAAGTGTCTGTGACGAATCCAGTTACAATACGTGCCGGGCAGGATAGCTTTCTATGAATTTAGTTTCTTACTTTTTCCTGCGCGTTTGAGCAATCTCAGCAATAGCAGTTTCAACTTGTATCTTTACCTTCTCTAGGGCACTTAGTGCTTCATCAGCATTTAATATCCCTTTTTGATCAATAAGCTCTATAGCTGCTATTTCTTTCTTTACTTCATCAATTGTTAGACATAATTTTTTCAATCGTTTAATTTTAGGACCCCGGCCTTTAAGCTCATTAACAGCAACCATTTGTTCTGCGTAATGGGCAGCAAAACCCCGAAGGATAGCGCCATAACAAAGCATTTGTAAATATGGTTGACATGGGTAAGTAATAATATAAGTATGAATACTGGTAAGAACTATATCTAAAAAATGTGCTTTATAGTTCTCTAATCCAATTTGCGCCTTAGCGACATATTCTGATGAACTTGATTCATGGCAAAGCATTGAATTGATTAGTAAAGCAACATGATACCTTGAAATAAGGGTCTCTATATTCTTTGTTGTTTCAATGATGGTTAATGATTCCAGCAGTGCAAAGACCAGGCGGCCAATATACATGTAATCGTCTTCCATGAGAATGTTATAATTCAAGTGAAATAACTGCGAAAAATTTGCAAAAATTAAGCCTGTTAGAATCCCGCCATCAAATAGTTACGATAGTGTGTATGGAATGGGGACAAATTCGCCCTTATAATAATGCACGTTAATAAAACTGCACGGAGGAAGAACATCCTTTACAATTAATTTAATGAGAATTCAAAATAAACGGGCAGGTGGTCAGAAACATTCCTTGCCTCTTTTAGAGTAGAAAAATTTTTATAAAAATGTCTCACTCCTGATCTCACAAAAGTGATCTTTGATGTATTATAAAACATATTGTCAAATTCAGAAGCAAGGCAATTATCTTTTTTACATTCCTGTTTAAGCGAGGTTTTCTG
>DATBFI010000284.1:0-7552 GCA_036558585.1 Chitinophagaceae bacterium | reverse complement strand
CTCTGAATGGCAGCATCAGAAGTTAAGCCGCTTAAAGTTGTTGTAATCCCCGCACGTTTTATTACACCGTTTACATCAGTATATTTTATGTTCTTAGGCAACGTTACTTTTAACCAGGGTGTATAAGCGGCAGCATATCTTAAACTATTAATACCAATATTATTTCTGAATGTAACTCCACGAGGATCATTTTGTTTAAGATCCAGCACCGCAACCCTGTCCTGCAGGAATTCACATTGTGCCAATGCAGCCTGTTGTACAGCAGCAAACAGATTATCAGCCAACCCTACGGCATCAGGAAAGAGCAGGATGGTAGGATCATCTTCTTTTTCAACTTCGGTTAGTCCACCGGTAAGATCAGTATCAGAAACCGTTGCAGAATAATTTCCTACAGATATTATAAAACAATCACCCCCTCCATTTGCATAAAACATGCGCACACTATCGTAGAGATAAAAGTTATTGGTGACGGTAGCGGATACAAAATTGTTATTGCTGTCAATATTTACTTCGGCAACATTCGGCGAGGGCCCATTTCCAAAATAAAGTTCGTAGTCAACCAATGAGCCGATACGTGTTGGGTTTTTTAGAAGATCATCGGGCGCAAGGCTCATTGCCTTTTCGGTATAACCAATAAAGGCCGGTATTGCTGTTTCTACCTGCGCCACAGAAGGTGGTAGTTTTGGAATTTCCTCGACGTAAACGCCCGGGGTTTTGTAAACTGTTGCCATAGTAGTTACATTTTAGTGTTTAATAATTCAAATAAATGTTACAGAGAAAATCGTCGCCTGTTTTTGTCAGTACTCCCGGCGTTAGCAGATCCGGGTTAGGTGCTGCGGGATCTTCACTGCTTACTGTTTTAACCAGTTTAATGGTAAAGGATCTTGCTGTTTCATTCAAAGGGATGGGGATAGTGGATGTAAAAAAATCTACAGGGGCCGGCAATGCCGGTGTTGGGTCAAAGACGTAGATGTTATTGTTATCTGTAATGGATTTTATACCCTGTTTTGGAGTGATATATTTCCAGAAAGCCATGCGGTTGGCGAAATGAATTGTATAGGTTATTTCTTTAACCTTGCCGGTATTATCTAAAAATGCAAAATCATTCGTATTGGATAGGTGAGAAAATATTTCAATAATGCCAAAATATCCTCCATAAACAAATTCATCGCTGGCATAAATAAATAGCTCTTCTCCATTAATTGTCATACGATATTTACCACTGCTAAGCGATGAAAGATCTACCTGGAGATTTTTTGTTGCCTGGTCAAACTTTTGTGTCTCTGTTTTTGCAACATCTGTATAGGAATTGGTCGTAGTATTGAGTGAGAAAATATTTATTTTAAATTCGGTTGCAGCCACTGCTACTTCATGGTTGAAAATTTTTGTGGTATGAACTATCATATCAAGCGGCGAAACGAACTGGTCAACTCCTCTTGAAATCCAAAATGCAGTATTTGTTGTGTTGTTGCCTGCTGTATTTTGAATGCACTCAAAAATATTGTTTGTCCCATTATCCACCAAAGCTCCCGGCCGATAAGATTTGGCATTGTCATACTCATCAAGCTTTGCGGTAATATTGAGTGTGGTATTTAATTTATTTTGATTGAGATTAGTAAAATAAAAACGTTTATCCTTTAACTCATTTAAATCAAGATTTGTGAAGTTTACAAATACGGGTTTTTTGAGGTCAAGATAAAAAACAAATTTTGCCTCTTTTCCAATAGCAGTTAATGGCTCATCATTACTGTTAACTTTTGTAAGCACTACCAGTTTATTACCTACCACTTTATAGAGCAGCTGGTATTTCTTTAAAAGGGTTGCTGCTTCAGCGGAAGCTATTACCGTAAAATCATCGCAACGGCGATCTGTGTAGTAGTCATTCAACAGGTCAACGGCAAACAATATTTTATAACGCGTAGTCATTCCGATACTGGCTGTTTTGATTTTTCATTCAATTGAATTTCTTTAATAAAGCCAGCTTCACTTATTGTAGCTTCTTCGTCAACTGTTACGCGACGTATTTTATATAAAACAGAGGGCAGGTATTTTCCGCCCAGTATTCCCCACAAGTGATTCAGCTGTTCAAAGTTCATTGAATACATGTCAACGATAAGCTTTACAATTCTCGGGTCAAGAGTGGGACTGTTAGCATGATCGAACACATTTTGCTGTTGAAAGAATTGTATTATAAATGAAAGCCTTCTCAGCGCTTCTTCGTATGAAATGAGATTTACGGAAAATAATACATAAAGATTGAGATATATTTCAGGATTTTTATAGAGA
This sequence comes from Chitinophagaceae bacterium, assembly GCA_036558585.1. Taxonomy (GTDB): domain Bacteria; phylum Bacteroidota; class Bacteroidia; order Chitinophagales; family Chitinophagaceae; genus DATBFI01. Next base: position 5,266 of record DATBFI010000284.1, on the reverse strand, counting down.
GTGCTGTTCTCTTTTTTTAAAAAGTTTTCCTGTAATTTATTTATGCGATCTTCTTCAACATTTACCAGCGTCATGTAGGCGTTTAACTGCTGGTTATTGTTACCTCCGCCTCCCGATGCTTCCTGTAATTGGGATACGTTTAATAAAATGATTGCATCACCCGCAGGCGGTGGATTCAGCTTGGTATGGAGATAGATGTTTAGCTGACTTTGCAGGAAATCGAGTGCAAGGTCTATCACAGGAGAAATTTTCTTTAAACAAAATATTTTTCACATGGACAATCACACCGGATTTAAAAGGAATGACGATTTAGCTATTTCAAAGGATAAATGGTACTGATGTTCAAAAAGAAAAAAAGGTATAAACTAAATTTTGAATTTGCAATAGTTACAACAATTTTTTTGAAAAAATTTGCAAGTATTTATTTTTAACAACAAAACAGTAAACGTACATAAAAAAATTTTTTCGGGATAAACCTAAAATAAGGAAGTTAACTATAGCTCTTACACCAGTCCTGAGTACGACATTTAAGTTATAGTTACTTACCGGCATGATTTAAAAATCGGGAGAATTTTTTTTGCGCAGTGCAGATAGTTATACTTCTGCGTTCTTTAACACCCGTATATTCATTATAGCTTTCAAATCCCTGTAATCAATATTTTGTTTATCACCGGGATAATTAAAGCGGTATTGTTTTCGGGTAACATTACCAATAACTGTTAATGCTGTTTTGCCAATATATTCAAACCGAACCGGGTTACCGGGTTGTGCCGGAATTTCTTTTTTTGTATTTGCAATAGAATCGCGAGAGCTGATTCTTTTTTTTCCGCAGTTGCACATAGTTTTACGTTTGATGTTAAGCTTCGTTGTTGTATGAAATTTTTTATTAGTTTCTCAATTTACATTAACCCTGAATGATCAGGATATAACAGTGATAGTTCCGGCAATTACTTCGCAATCTTGTATTAATCTTCTTTGTATTCAGTTCTGTTCGGAAAATCATTTTTTGATGTAGCCTGCTCCAGTAAACAAGCAGCGCCTGATAAGGCGAGCCACATTAATATTTTTTCCAACCAGTTCGGGCCCAGCCAAATTCCGAAAGGCAAAGAAATCCAAATGCTCAGGCAATAAAAGCAATCAAGCAGATTTGTAAAGAAACCAACGCTTAATTTTCTTCGAATAAGAAAAATTATATCAAAGGGGCCATCTTCTTTAGCCAGCAGATGTGTAAGCCGCCAAATTGCCAGGACTGATATTATAAAATAAAACCAGGTCATATCACTGTTTAAGTTTCGAATTTTTTACATTACTTACATCATCTTTCTATGTGAAAATCGAACCTCAAATAAGAAAGCTAAGATATCTGAGTTGCTTAGATGATCGGATTAAAATGACTGACAATATGAAAGTACAACAATCAATCGGATCCCCAATTACGACGTCAACAGGCGGGATAAAATTTTATTTCATGTTTCGCTGCGTGCAAATACAAAAAAGGTTTTCAGTTATATCAACAATAAAATATTCCGTTCAAACAAAGAACAGTTAACGATCCGGGTATGCCGAAGGTGAATGGCAAAGACAAAAAAATTGCAGTAAGTTATGAGTGATGCAAAAATAATTCACGCAGATAAAATACATTTTTATTCAAAAAAATTATTTGTTTAATTAATAAACATCAATTACAAAATAGGATATACATTCCGGCAATAAAAAATTCTTAATTATCTTTCTCATTCATTGTTTAAGTAATTTCATTCACATGAATTATACAAAACTTATTCCCGCTGCTTTTTCTATTTATGTTTTATTTGGATTGACTGCCTGCAAAAACGAAAGCAATACCAGCACCAAAACTGCGGATACATTAACCGAAGCGCAAAAGCGTGAACCTGAAAATGCATTGAAAGGACTTGAAGTTTTTGATGGACTGGAAGTGCACACTTTTGCCACCGAGCCTATGTTAAAAAATCCAACCAATATTGATGTGGATGAACGCGGTCGCGTGTGGGTCACTGAAGCATATAATTATCGTCCCGCTATTAATGGTAATCCCACCAACCCAAAAGGCGACAGAATAATGATCTTGGAAGATACCAATGGTGATGGCAAAGCCGATACAGCAAAAGTATTTTATCAAGGTCCTGAAATTAATGCACCACTCGGTGTTTGTGTATTGGGAAATGAAATTGTGATCTCTCAAAGCCCTTACGTATGGGCATTCTATGATGATAACAATGATGATAAAGCTGACAGGAAGGAAATTTTACTTCAAACTGTAGGCGGCGAGCAAAGTGATCACGGTATTCACGCTTTTACTTTTGGCCCTGATGGAAAACTCTATTTTAATTTTGGGAATGCATGCGGAGCACTTAAAGATAAAAAAGGTAAACCTGTTCTTGACCAGGATGGCGATGCGATTGACTCAAAAAAATACAAACAAGGCATGGTGTTTCGTTGCGATCCTGACGGCTCCCATGTTGAATGTTTGGGCCAGAACTTCCGCAACCCGTATGAAGTGGCGGTTGACAGTTACGGCACGCTATGGCAAAGTGATAACGATGATGACGGCAATCGTGGCGTGCGTATTAACTATGTGATGGAATATGGCAACTATGGTTACACCGATGAAATGACGGGCGCCGGCTGGCAGGCAAACAGAACAAATATGGAGGATTCCATTCCGTTCCGTCACTGGCATTTGAATGATCCCGGTGTGGTGCCGAATTTGTTACAAACCGGCGCAGGTTCGCCAACAGGAATAGTGGTGTATGAAGGTTCGTTGCTGCCAAAAGAATTTCATGATCAACTTATACATTGCGATGCAGGTCCCAACATTGTGCGTTCTTACTCAATTACTAAAAGCGGTGCAGGTTATTCAGCCAGGATCATCAACATACTGGAAGGAGACAAAGACAAATGGTTCCGGCCTGCTGATGTTTGTGTTGCGCCTGATGGTTCATTAATAGTTGCAGACTGGTATGATCCCGGTGTTGGCGGACACCAGGCTGGCGATCAAACACGCGGAAGAATTTACCGTATTGCGCCGCCTGGATCAAATTATACTATTTCGAAAGAAAATTATGCAACACCCGAAGGTGCGATCGCTGCATTACAAAACCCAAATCTTTCTGTTCGTTATCATGCATTCACTACGTTACAGCAAATGGGAACGAAGGCTGTGCCTGCATTAGAGAAATTATGGAACGATGCCAATGCAGATCCACGCATGCGGGCAAGAGCATTTTGGGTTTTAGTGAAGACGAAAAATGCAAATGCGCAACAATACATCCTGCAGGCAATAAAAGATAATGATCCTGATTTGCGCATCACCGGGTTAAGAGCAGCAAGAGAATTGAATGCAGATGTGACCGGTGTTGTAAAGCAACTGGTGAATGATCCGGATGTGCAGGTAAGAAGAGAATGCGTAATAGCATTGCATCATAACAGGTCCGTTGAGGCACCTGAGCTTTGGGCCACACTTGCAGGTGAATATGATGGCAAAGACCGTTGGTATCTTGAGGCATTAGGCATTGGTGCAGACAGGCAGTGGAACAATTTCTTCAAATCATATCTTGTTAAGGTAAAAGATCCAATACAAGATGCTTCAGAAAAAGATATTGTGTGGCGTGCAAGAACAGATGAAGCCGTCCCATATCTCGCACAACTGGCATCAGATAATAATGTTGCTGTAAACCAGCGTTTGCGTTACTTCCGTGCATTTGATTTCAATTCAGGCGTTGCAAAATCAACTTATTTGCTGAAGATGTTGTCGAGCAATACAAACAACGACATTGCTTTAAACAAACTGGTGCTGCATGCGCTGGATGTAAAAACAGTTCGTCAGTCACTGGTTGCACAAAAAGCTTTGGCAGATGTTATTGCATCGGTGCAAAGAACACCTGAATACATTGAGTTTGTAAAACAGTATGAAGTAAAAACGGAAAATAAAAATTTGTTACAGCTTGCGCTTGACAGCAATAATACAGAAATAGGAAGAGATGCCGCGGGGTTACTATTAAAGTTAAAAGGTGATGCGCTTGCATGGAATGTGTTGAACGGAAAAGATACGGTGCAAACGAAAGCATTGCTTACTGCTTTAAGCCGGGTCGGCAGTAAGGAATCTATTGATATGATACAAAAAGTGGCGCTCACTGCAAACTATCCCATGAACATACGTAAATATGCAGCGAGCAATATTGGTAAAAGCTGGAGTGGTGAGGACCGTGTAGTAGAAATTTTAAAAGCAAAGAAAGTGCCTGCGGAACTGATACCTGATGCAGTAGCAAGCGTAAGCGGTGCGTGGCGCGATTCAATAAGAAGCAAAGCAGAAAGTTATTTGCCTGATCATACTGTTACCGCATTAAAAAAAGCACCGACCATGACTGAATTGTCATCCATAAAAGCAGACGCGGTAAAAGGTAAAACGGTTTTTATGAACACCTGTTCTGTTTGCCATATCGTTGGAGCTGAAGGAAAAGATTTTGGGCCTAAGCTTACGGAGATAGGTTCAAAATACGCAAAAGATGGTTTGCTAAATGCAATCGTACATCCTTCTGATGGCATCAGTTTCGGCTATGAAGGATGGGAAATAAAAATGAATGATGGCTCAACCATCAGCGGCATTGTTGCAAGTAAAACAGAATCAGATATTGACCTTAAATTTCCCGGGGGCACAACACAGCAAATTAAAACAAGTGATGTTGCATCAATGAAAGAAATGAAACAGTCGATGATGATGGAAGACCTGTATCAAAACATGAGCAATGAAGATATGGCCAACTTGCTTGAATATCTTTCTTCATTAAAAAAGAAATGACCGTTTCATTTTTTAAACCTTATTGCAGTGCGTCAAGTTTTTTACCGGCTAATTATTTTCTTCGCATTCCTCTTTCGATCATTTTTTCCTTATATACAACGTTTGTGGATGCATCAACCAAACTCAAAAATTAAAAATATGAACGCTTTATGAAAAAAATTCTTCTTTTCTTTTTTCAAATGCTTCTTATACAACAACTGTTTGCACAATTCACCATCAGTGATAATCATCGTTACCTGTTAAAAAACGGCAAACCTTTTTTCTGGTTGGGCGATACAGGCTGGGAACTCTTTCACCGGCTTACACGCGAAGAATCAGACCAATACCTGAAACACAGGGCAGAACAGGGTTTTACAGTGATACAAGCCGTGGTACTTGCAGAATTTGACGGCTTGCATACGCCGAACGCTTATGGCAATATACCATTGATCAATGATGATCCTGCCA
>DATBFI010000283.1:0-3652 GCA_036558585.1 Chitinophagaceae bacterium | reverse complement strand
GCTAAATTAAAAGGAGGGCGATGGAATGTTATTGGCTTGCCATTGCTTTATACCAGCGAAAGTATTTCGCTAAGTTTGCTTGAAACGCTTGCCAACGCTAATACTTTAGAAGAGCTTCAATCACTTCAATTGGTTGAAATTGAGATTCCGTCCAATGCTGCTCTTCATCAACTACAAGTGTCCCATTTGAAAAAGGAATGGTGGAAAGATTTTGAATATTCTAAATGGATAGGCAGCGAAATCATTAAGGAAAATAAAGTGCTCGTAATTAAATGTCCTTCTGCGGTTGTTGAGATGGAGAGTAATTACCTTATTAACCCGCTTCACTCATCTTTCAAAAAAATAGCAATTAATGTAGTAAAAGATTTTCGCTTCGATGAAAGACTTTTCAAGATTTGATTTATTTGCTTCCGTTAATTTATGTCAAAATCAAAAGGCAATCGTGCCTGTGGTGTCTTCATTAATTGTTGTAACTTCTTTACCTGTTGCATTAATTTAAATTGTTGTTCACCAATATTTTCCTTTATAACAGTTTGCGCACCGGATGTTTTAAAAGAGCTGCTGTTCATCAATTGTTCGAGCCATGATTTTTTTTCAGGATACTCCTTTGTACGGTAAGTTGTTACTTTAGCCATTCGTGCAGCGCAATCTACAGCATCCTGCAATGTACCGGTTCTATCAACCAATTTTAGATCTATCGCTCTTTGCCCGGTATACACATGTCCCTGTGCAATACTGTCGATAAAAGCTGAACCTGCTTTTCTTCCTTCAACAACGCGCTGTTTAAATGTATTATAAATAGAATCAACTGCTCCCTGCATGAATCTTTTCTCCGTTTCGGTTAGCGGACGATTTGGAGAACCCATATCAGCATAAGGGCCTGTTTTTACACCATCGAATGTAATACCTAATTTGTTATTGAAGAAAGGCTGCATATTGGGCAAAATGCTAAAAACACCGATAGAACCTGTTATGGTGCCCGCGTCCGCAAAAATTGAATCTGCATTACAGGAAATATAATAACCACCGGATGCTGCATAATCACCCATGCTCACTATAACCGGTTTTTGTTTTTTTGCAAGCGTGATCTCTCTCCAGATAGCATCACTTGCCAGCGAACTGCCGCCTGGTGAATTAACCCTGAATACAATTGCCTTTATATCATCATCCATCCTTGCTTTTCGAATTATAGCAACAAAATCATCGCTTCCAATTTCATCGTCCTGGCTTTTGCCTCCTACAATCTCCCCTTCTGCATAAATGATGGCAATTTTATTATCTCCATTCTCTTTTCTGAAATCAGCGGCCCTGGCATAAGTGCCGAGCGTTATAAAATTGATCTTGTCCTTCACGGGCTGCTTTAATTTATTTGATAATTCAGCCTTTAGTTCGTCATCATATTTTAAACCATCAACGAGTTTATGTTGTAGTGCATCATTTGCTGTTCTTATGCTTCCGTTAATTGCTAATTGATGAAGCGTGGCCGTATCGATATTTCTTGCTTTGGCTGTCTGCTCCAAAAAGCTTCCATATAAATCATTCAGCAGGTCCGTAGTCTGCAACCGGTTGGCATCTGTCATCTTGGTTACACGAAAAGGCTCTGTGGCGCTCTTAAATTTACCTGCATAAAAAACCTGCGCTTCTATTCCCAGCTTGTCAAGCAGGCCTTTCATAAAAAACAATGTAACAGAAAATCCACTCCAATCAATGCCCCCGTTTGGATGACAATATACTTTATCAGCAGCAGTAGCTACATAGTATGACTTCTGATCCATAGCTTCACCATAAGCAATCACAAATTTTTTGCTTTGTTTAAAATCAAGGACTGCCTTACGGAGTTCTTCACTTGAACCAAAACCATTTGCATTATCGCCGGCCTTGAGATAGATGCCCTTTATAGCTGAATCTGTTTTAGCATAGTGCAACATTCTAACTACGTCATACAGACCCGGGACGTCATTGGAAGGATCGCTTGTTATCGAACCAATAGGATTTTCTTCTTCCTGCTCCTGGTAATTTTTGCTAAGATCAAGCACCAGTACGGCTTTTGAGCCAATATCGGGTTTTGTTGGCTGCAAAGCGCTTCCTATTAACCAGATGCCAATAAAGAAAACAATCAGGGTAAAAATCAGCAACGCTAAAATGGATGCAAAAAATATTTTAATGAAACTCATAGTTCCTCGTTTGTGCATTTCAAAAATAAAGATATTTGAAGCCTTTTATTCTGTCATTTTATGAATAGGGCTTACCTGCTTACAGGCGGCAATTTAGGGAACAGATTGAATAATCTCATTGACGCCTGCAAATTAATTGAACAATATTGCGGAAAAATAGTTCAGAGATCAGCAATTTATAAAACAGCAGCATGGGGCTTTACAGACCAACCGGATTTTTATAATCAGGCATTGGAAATTCAAACAGGACTTTCACCCGAACAGCTTATACAAGAGCTTTTAACGATCGAAAAGCAAATGGGAAGAAAAAGAGATGTAAAAATGGGTCCGCGAATTATTGACATCGACATTCTTTTATTTAACAATGAAATTGTTCATAAACCGCATCTTACTATTCCTCATCCGCGTCTTCATGAACGAAGATTTGCATTAACACCCCTGGCAGAAATTGCTCCGGATATTATTCACCCTGTTATCCATAAAACTATTCAACAGTTATTGATGGAATGCACTGATACACTCAATGTGCATAAAATTGAAGAGAACAACTAATTGCAGCTCTTAATTTTGGTTTGAGTGTTCGATTGTCTGAATGTTTATTTGCTATTTGTTTAAATGTTTTTTATGTTATTGACAGGCGTCAGACATTTTGAAATTCGGCGTCTGTTGAAGGAGATCAGAACATATTAGAGTCCATCTGAGGCAGAAGAAAGTTGATAGCAGCATTGCAGTCAGGCAAAAAATAATACAGGCAAAGATGAAATACCATTTTATTGCAATTGAAGGAAATATTGGAGCAGGCAAAACAACATTGGCACACTTACTGTCGAAAAAACTCAATGCCCGTCTGATTTTAGAACAATTTGCCGATAATCCCTTTCTTCCCAAATTTTATGAAAACCCAAAGCAGTATGCATTTCCACTGGAATTATTTTTTATGGCTGAGCGATTCAAGCAATTAAAAGACATGTTGCGAACGAAAGATATGTTTCAAAATGTAACAATAGCCGATTACGTGTTTTCGAAATGCTTATTGTTTGCAAAGGTGAATTTGCCCGAAGATGAATTCAGATTATACCAGAAGCTGTTTGATATTTTTCAACAGCAGATTATATTTCCAGATATTCTTATTTACCTGCATTCACCTGTTCACAAACTTCAGCAAAACATAAAAAAAAGAAATCGTGATTACGAGCAAAATATTCCGGATGAATACTTGTTTAACATACAGGAGACCTACACAAGCTATATAAAGCATCACAATATCAAAACAATTTTCATTGATGCTTCGAATGCGGATTTTCTTGATAACGAAAAGCATTTGCAGGTCGTATTTAATGCCCTGGAAAATGATCTTGATGACGGGCAACATTTTTTCACATTGCCATAAGAAGTACATTTGGAAGAATCTATGAACAAGCAGGAAAATCAAGGTTCTCAATCCGTTTCTTTTTCTCCCTTTGCATCCGTACGTATAT
>DATBFI010000282.1:0-2683 GCA_036558585.1 Chitinophagaceae bacterium | reverse complement strand
GGTAAATATCTTTCAAAAAATACCATGAATCTAAACCTCGTTCAATGTTTTTACAACGAATATCAATTGTCCGCCCATAAGAAAAAAGATGTCGCCATTGTAGAATCAGAAAAAACCGCAATTATAGCAAGCATCTTCTTTAACGATTATGTATGGCTTGCAACGGGTGGGAAGAACGGGTGTAAATGGACAGACAAAAACGTGTGCAGAGTGCTGGAAGGAAGAAATGTTATTTTATTTCCTGATTTGGGCCAAGGTTGTTTTCAACTATGGAAGCAAAAGGCAGCGGAAATGAGGCGCAAAATTAATTGCAAAATTTATGTATCAGATTTATTAGAAAAGAATGCTGAAGATCATCAAAAAGCAAATGGATATGATCTAGCGGATTTTTTGCTTGAGCAATGTTTAAATCCCAAAGAATTCTTTTTACCACCTGCCGTAATTACTTCTTAGGTTGTTGAGCTACGGGCGCCTTCCTTTCATTACTTCAAATAATTCTGTACGTTCTTCCCTTTCTCTCCCTAAGCACTTTGTTAATAATAATGCTAAGAAGTTTGTACACTGCTGTATACTAAATTTCCTAATCAATTATCAAACACTTGTCCAGGGAATCACAAAATTGTGTTTGCGCAATTTCCTTTCGAACTCCTGTAGCTCTCGCGAGGGCTTCGAAAGGTCATTTTTCAAGTAAAATCCGTGATCCAACAAATGTTTTTCAGTATCATTTTTATTCATATTAGATTGCATAAACGAAATCACCTTTAATTCTTTTTCTGAAAAATGTTCAGAATTAAGTCTATAGTCAACAAACGCTTCCCAAGCAATAGGACACCATTTGCTCACAATTTCTTCTCCAATCACTTTCGCATAGGAACGAATTTCAAGTTGTGCATGAGCATCCATTCTAAGTTTTAGAAAATGGAATAAATTATGAAGGTCAATTTTCCAATAGGCTTCTGTATATGTTGATAGTGGTAAATCTTTTCGTGCTTGTTCTCTTGCTATGCCGACTTCAATTCTTTTTTGGTATATTTCTTTATTCATGTTGTGCAAATTTTCTTCTTTTTTTGAAAGAACTTTGCCGATTGATTCATCTGCAAAATCGTCACTGCCTTGTTTATTATTTTTAGACTGGATCCGCCATTGAGAGGGCAATGTTTTCTGCGCGGAATCTATTGCAATTGAATACCGGGTAGAGTACTCATTAACGTTCGCTGTTCTATGGCGAATCCATTGCCTCCAGCAATCCATGGGTACGCGAACATGTAATTTTATTTCACACATCTCAAATGGAGTGGTATGATTGTGGCGCATTAAGTATCTAATAAGGGCACGATCTTCACTTATTTTTTTAGTTCCTTTTCCGTATGACACCCTTGCAGCTTGTACAATTGAATCGTCCGAACCCATGTAATCAATGACGCGAATAAAACCGTCGTCTAATACTTTGAACTGTGTCCCTAAAATCTTGTTCAGTTCATCGGCATTGTGCCTTTCGAATTTTTCTGATTCCATGTTTAAAAAGTATCATAGTGGGTAATATCCAGTCAATTTAAATTAGCAGTAAGAATATGATCAATAATTTATAACTTCCGATCAAAAAATCGCCGATTAAATTAATGGATGAAATAATTATAGACTTAAAGATTAAAGATATTAAAAAACCAAAACCCTTTCTACGATGGACTGGTTCAAAAAGTTGGCTGGTCAAAAATATCTTAGAGAAATATTTGCCTAACGACTATAATAATTATCACGAGCCTTTTCTGGGAGGAGCTGCGGTATTTTTTCATTTATTACCGAAAAAGAATGTGTTTCTATATGATCTAAATGAGGATTTGATTAACACATATCTGCAGTTGAAAGACAATATAGATGAGGTAATACAGCAACTTAAAAAGTATCACAATTCGAAAGAAGAATATTATCAAGCCAGGAAATCTGGTTGCAGTGATGACATTAGTAAGGCTGCAAAATTTATTTATTTAAATAGAACATCATTCAATGGTATTTATCGCGTAAACAATTTAGGATTATATAATGTTCCATACGGAAAAAGAAAAAATGTAGATATTGTCACAGAAGAAAATCTTCGGTTGGTTAATAAAGCGCTGCAGGGTACAAACATTTGTTGTTCTGATTTCAGTCACACTCTTTTACACGTTAGGGAAAGGGATCTGGTTTACCTAGATCCACCCTATACTGTTGCCCATGAAAACAATGGCTTTATTGAATATAACAGTAAACTTTTTTCATGGGATGATCAGAAAAAGCTGTCTGAATTGATCAAAGAAATTGATAATCGTGGAGCATTTTTTATCTTGTCAAATGCTGAACATATTGAGATAAGAAAATTATACGCAGGAGTTGGAAAAATAGAATCAGTTAGTAGGTACAGTAAAGTTGGTGGAAGAAATAAGACCAGGGGAATATTTAATGAAATCATTATAACCAACGTAACATGATAGAGATTGATATAGCGATAGTAAGCGATTTACACTGCCACCATAGTCAACAATTTACCAAGGATGATAAGCGTCAGGTTCACTCTTACCTTCATTCAGATTTGCTTCGCTTGCCTGCAAATGAGCATCCTGTTCAATCACTGCTTCATTTGATAAATGAAAAGACTATAAAAGCGGAATATTTATTGTGTCCGGGTGATGTTACCAATCAAGTTGAC
>DATBFI010000281.1:0-8469 GCA_036558585.1 Chitinophagaceae bacterium | reverse complement strand
CTTCTAATGAAGTGAGCGGATTCTGTACAGCAATCACATTAAATTCTTTTGCCTGCAGTAACGGAATTACCCTTGCCCAACTGGAACCATCGGCAAAGGCGCCGTGAACCAATATGACATTTTTTACTCCTTTTGATTTCGGTTGCGGGTTTGCATCCTGTGGCAGGGAAAAAGTAGCCTCTGCCTCCATTGTTGTTGGACTAAATTGTTTGATAATAAACATACAATTTAATTTTGTTGGTTAACAATATTGTTGATAAAAGCAATTACAAAAGTCTATTCATTTTCCTTAAGGTTTATTTCGCCAAGTGGTTGTCTTCTCCGCAATGTCTCTCCAAGGGCTTAGCCTAGCCGAGGACATTGCGGCATGGATTTCTCTGTTCATCAGCTGGTAAACAAGGGGAATAAATTTTGAGAATGCAGATTATTTCCCAGGTTAGCGCGATGAAGCGCCAGCCTTGTGCTTAGCTTCTTCCCGCAAGCGGGACAAGTAGTGCGTCCATTCAACGAGAAGCTTAGATGCGTTCGAACCTTCGCTTCAATTTTAAGCCAGCGATGGACCAGCAAAGGCACAAGGCAGCATTCTCACTACCCCATAAATACATCATTTAACAACAAGCATTGCTGTATAAGAAAATACGTTAAGTTTATTTGCTAAAATTACACCTGGTGAAGCATCATTTGAGGAAAGAAAAAAATTGCCTTAACTGCGGCACGGAAGTTACAGACAGGTTTTGTTCTCATTGTGGCCAGGAAAACCTTGAACCAAAAGAAACATTCAGTCACTTGTTTGCACATTTTTTCAAAGACGTTACACACTACGATTCCAAACTTCTTACCACTATTAAATATTTACTATTTAAACCAGGTTTTTTAAGCAATCAATATTTTGCTGGCAAACGAACAAAATATCTTAACCCTATTCGCATGTATATTTTCATTTCTTTTATTTTCTTTCTTGTATTGTTTCTTAAAAAAAATGATGAACCCGTTAAAACAAATGAAAATGATTTTACTCAAACGAACATAATAAAGCAACATCTTGCAGATAGTTTAAAAGCAAGTATTCAACATACTCAAAATAATGTTTTTTATGACAGCGTGAAAGCAGTTGTTACAAACGAAATCGCTTCAAAACTTGATACACTTGCTTCTCAGAAAGACACCACGGAAATTATAGAATTTGGATTAGGCGACGAAGGAATAAAGTTTACATTAAAAGAAGGGAAATATAATGATGTTGCTGAGTATGATTCAGTTCAGCAAACGTTGCCTGATGATAAAAAAGACAAAGGCATAATACATTGGCTTATCAGGGCAAATGTTGGTTTAAAGGACCGTTATGGCAGTAGAAGCGAAGTTGTAGTAGCAGAAAATTTTGAGCATAGTATTCCGAAGCTTATGTTTATCTTATTGCCTCTTTTTGCCTGGTTCCTTTATATGTTTCACAGCAGGAAAAAATTTTATTACGCGCAGCATGCGATTTTTTCTGTTCATTTTCATTCTTTCGTCTTCTTACTTTTCTTATTGATGTCATTATTATATTGGTTATTCTTACCCGGTCGTGTCTCAAATTATGCTGCATTAGCTTCTGTACTCATAGTATTCGTTTATTTATCCCTTGCATTAAAAAACACGTACAGCCAATCACTATGGCTTTCTTTCGTTAAAGCTTTTTCCGTTGGCATAATCTATGTTGTTGCGCTCGTTACAGGTATAATAGTATTGGCATTGATAAGTTTTGTGACTGCCTGATTGTTGCCCTATTATAAAGCGAGCTTGAGGCGTTGCCTTGTGCAAGGTCGAATAGCAAACCGAGCGTACAAGTGAATGCTTCTGTCATGCTGAACTTGTTTTAGCATCTCTTGGCAAAAAATAAAAAGGACCAGAGACTCTGAAACAAGTCAGGATTGTTTGCTCACTTATCAATTAAGCCCGCTACAATAAAATACTTCAACACTTAAATCTAATGCATCGCATTCGCAACGCTATTTCCTGTCATTCCATAAGCCTACCACCTGCGGAAAAGATTCTATTCCTTTAGTGAACAACTTAGTAAGTTCGCTCACCGAATACACAAACGATCCAAGAATAATATCCTGATCGCCGTCCCGATCAAAGTCGCAAGCCTCCATGGTGATCCATTTCCCATTTTCCGCAGCAGGTATTGATTTTGGTGAAAATGTGAGGCTCCCGTTATTTTCAAGATAAAGAAATGTTTGCGCCTGTTCTTTGGGATTATCATAAAACGCAATGGCCGCTATGTCAAGGTCGCCATCCCCGTCAAAGTCCCGGGCAACAGCTTTGCTGGCGCCATAAAAAGGAAAGAAGTGAGTAATTCTAAAATTATTTTTGCCGTCATTCATCAATATGCGAATACCATGATAATATTTTTTGATCGGTGACAGGTCCCAGTTATCCCCGTTCGTTAATAAAATATCAGGATGTCCATCCCGGTTGAAATCAGCTAACTCAAAATAACTCATTCCATATACCGGCGGAAATTGATAAATAGTTTTTTCAGAAAACTTACCGTGACCTTGATTAATAAAAAGAACCAATTCTTCTCTTGCCTGGGCCATTAATGCAATTATATCCGGCTTGCCATCGCCATTAAAATCGTGCACTTCTACCCGCCTTGCCCCGGGCTGATTTTTCAAAACATGCTCCTTCGCGGGGTCCCCGCCATCAAACCAGCTAAGCTTCCCGGTGTAATTTCCAAATTGACAAATGATGATGTCCTTTCCGCCATCGCCATTCAAGTCGGTTGATTCGCACGCAACCGGTCTTGCAAGATTATTGAATCTTTTCAAACCCTCCGCAGAAGCGTTTGCAGAATCAAGCGCGTAAAAACTTCCTGTGGCTTTTTGCGTGGGTTTGATAGAACCGATACAAAGTATCAGCGGCGACGCGGGTATATGAAAATCAATATCCACCGGTGCGCTTTCTGTTTTCCATTGTGCCAGCAATTTAAGATTGCTTTTCAGTGCATAGAGTTCACCTTGTCCATCGCCAATAAATAAAAGCCCCGTAGTGGTATCGTATTTCAAGAGGCTTGTTTGCGGCAGCGGTCTTTCTGTAAAAGAAATTGCCTTTGCATGAAATCCTTTTAGCAGGCTGTCGAAGCGTGGTGGCGGTTTTTGCGGTAACGGTTTTCCAGGGGCGTTTTGCTGATAGTAGGCGACAATTTTTTGCCAATCAGGAAGAGTAAGCAACGCTTTATCAGGATAGATATTTAAGGCCTTTACCAACCGGGCTTCATCTTTGTCCATTTCTGCGTATGGGTTATCGCCGGCTTCCCTGATGCCAAGTCGCCAACCCATATTGGGCAACACATGTTCCGTCCATGTTGATTTGTCAAGCAGGGATGGTTCAGGCAATAAATGGCAGGCAGCACAATAAACCTTTGCCAGTTCTTCACCTGTACTAAAAATGCGTATTGGTTTTTTATGCCGGGCATTTGAAGGCATAAACACAAAACCTGTAAAAATTAATATACCAAAAACCGCAACGCGAATAATAAATGTGTGCTGTCGTTTCATGGGTTATGTCACAAGCAAAGTTGGTGATTTGGGGGTAATAATTTTCTTCTGTTGCAAAAAAGAAGCGTGTAAAATATGGTTGCGAAGAAAAGTTTAGAACAGACTAGTGCTCCGCACTGAACGTCATTCGAGCGGAGTAACACAAGAGAAGCATAATAGCATTACAAAAAGCCGTAAAAAATACTTCAACGACATTGAATCTGTTGCATCTGATTCGCAAATTTCCCTGCCGGGTGCAAAGACTGAGAAAAACAAATCTTTTTGTTTCAAAAGTTTTATATTTATAAGCTTTCCTTTTAAATTCGAAGTTAATTCCTGAACAACAGGATAAAAAGCACGCCCCCGTACCATTTTTCTTCACAATTTAAAAGTGATAGTTATGTCAAAAATTCTACTTCGTGTAAGTAGCTTTACCGCTATAGCTACTTACCTGTTTACAGCATCTCTTTACGCCCAAAACACTGCACCTTACTGGAGTTTAAAGGGTAACAGTAATGCAACCACAACTTCCAAACTCGGCACTACTAATTCAATTCCTGTAGGAATTTTTACCAACAATAAGTTACGCATGTTTATCAGCCAGGCAGGTACAGTTAACATTGGCAATAATAACGCCTCTACTAATGGCTATCAGTTGTATGTAAAGGGAGCTACAAATGGTATATATGGTACAGGTACCAGTTATGGCATTTATGGCGATGGTGGCAGCTATGGTTTATACGGTAATAGCGTAAATGGATTTGGCGGGATAGCAATAAGTACCAACAGCGACGGCTTCGATGCATATACGACTAAGGGTTATTACGGAATTTATGCATCATGCGGTAGTTATACCGGTGTATATGGCTATGGCGGCACTACAGGCACTTACGGTTATGGCGGCACCTATGGTATAAATGGCTACAGCAGTGGCGGGTATGGCGTTTATGGCAACAGCTACAATGGGTATGGCGTATATGGCACTACCACCAGTGGATATTCTGCGGGTTATTTCCATTCTGTTAACGGCTATGGCCTTGGAGCGGCGAGCGATAAAGCAGCTTATGCAGCAGTATTTTTTGGGGGTGTTTATTCTAATACCGGATTTTTTACAAGTGACCGCAACCTGAAAAAAAATATTGAAGACTTTAGCAGTGCCATGAGCATCATCAACCGGCTAAAGCCAAAATATTATGAATTTAAAACTGATGCGAAATATGCGGGCCTCCATTTACCGGATGGAAAGCATTATGGATTATTAGCACAGGATCTTGAGCAAGTGTTGCCCAATTTGGTGCACGAAGAAAACTTCCACATTCCTGTAAGTAATGATGACGTCGTTTTACAACCAAAAACTGCTGATGGAAAAGACATAAATCAATACGGCAAAAATACACAGTCCAACAAAACGGAAGACATTAATGTAAAAGCAGTTAATTATACAGAGCTAATCCCTATTATGGTTAAAGGTATGCAGGAACAAAACAAAATAATCCAGGAACAAAATGATAAAATTGAATTGCTTACTCAAAAATTAAATACCATAGCCAATAATAATTCAATAAATATAAAATTGGCTAACGCATATTTAGATCAAAGTATTCCTAATCCTGTAAAGAATGCTGCAGTTATTAATTACAACAACATACCAGCCAATGCAAATGCAAGGCTGATGATTTATGATGCGACCGGAAAATTGCTTAAACAAATCACTTTAAACAAAAGTGGCAGCGGTTCAGTAAATGTTGATGTTTCTTCATTAGGTGCAGGTATTTATTCTTATTCACTAATGCTGAATAATAAACTGGCAGATACAAAGACAATGGAAGTTGCCAGGTAAAAATAATAGCCATCAATAAAGAAGCAGGTGTTCAATATATGCACCTGCTTTTTTGCTGAACAGCAGGTCTGCAAAGCGTCTTCCCGCAAGCGGGACAAGTAGTGCGGTTTAAAACTCCTGTTATAGTTCTTTTTGCATTCGATTTAATGATAAACTTTTTTGTTTTTTAAAAGACCGTTTACAGAAAGGCTTTTTCTGAACGCTTGTTCAATCCAGTAAAGAAAAAGAATATAGACAGTGTTCCAGGAGAGGAAACAAGAAATCGGCGACTGATAAGTCTTTCGCTGTAGCCGTCAGTTGTCAGGCAATCGGCAGGAAAGTCACATTAAAGAAAAAAGAAAATTTACTGAGAAATATTATGCTTGAAACAAAAGAGAAAGTGATGATAACTTGACCTAAGATTGTTTATCTTAATGCCATTAAACCGTTATAAAATTTATTTATGAAAACGCTCATCACTTTTTTATTTGCGTGTGCGATAACTAAAGTAAATGCACAGTTAGGAACTCCCGACACAATAGCAGCACAGGGAGGAAGTGTTATTGTTCAACCCATATTTCATGCAGCGCTGGCGCTCGAATGGAATAATAAGACCATTTATGCCGATCCGTTTAACGGGGCTAATGCATATAAGACTTTAAAGAAGCCTGACCTGGTTCTGATCACAGACATTCATGGCGATCACATGGATATAAAAACCTTACAGGCATTGGATTTGAGCAGCGCAACCCTTATTGTACCGCAGGCTGTGGCAGATAAATTACCTGCTGAATGGAAACAAAAAATAGTTGTACTCAGCAATGGAAATACAACCGAACAAAAAGGCATATCTATTAGTGCAATTCCAATGTATAACCTGCCAAATGATTCCACAGCACGCCATACAAAAGGTCGCGGGAACGGTTATATGGTTACCCTTGGTGGTAAGTTGTTTTACATATCAGGCGATACAGAAGATATACCTGAAATGCGCAGCCTGAAAAATATTGATGTTGCTTTTGTTTGCATGAATTTACCTTTTACCATGAGTGTTAACCAGGCCGCAAGTGCCGTACTTGAATTTAAACCAAAGATTGTTTATCCTTATCATTACCGTGGACAGAACGGCTTTAGCGATACGCAACAATTTAAAACACTGGTAAATAATGGCGATCCTTCAATTGATGTGAGACTAAGAAATTGGTATGTTGACAATAAATAATTTTATTTAAGAGTTGTATGTTGTCTACAAATTCCGGCGTAAGAATGTGGCATAGGCAATGCGTATGATATACTTCCCGCATAAGCTCATAGGCGTCAAGCTAATTTTTATTCAACGTTGCTCTAATGCAAAGTTTCTATAGCTCAAGCCGTCCCGATCGAACCGAAAGTACCCTTTGCTTTAAGACCAACACTGCACTATGGCGCATCACGCCTGGCAGGACTTGCGCCAGCATATTGTATTTTCTGATCAAAAGTTTTTAAGATAATCCGCGCATCCCTGCATAATGGAGGGGTCAGATTCCATCTCCACAAAAATATATTTTAGTCCACCCACTTTTGCAGCAGCGAAAAAGTCTTTCCAGTCAACGATCCCGGTACCCATAACCACCTGCTTCGTATTATCTGTCGGACTGAAGTCCTGGAGGTGTGCCGAAATAAAACGGCCGGGGAATTTGCGGAAATAATCCTGGGCTTTATAACCTGAAGTAATTGCAGCTACCTGGAACTGCATCTTCACCAGGGAGGGATCCAGGTGTTCGAGCATAACATCATATTGCGGGCGTCCATCGAATTTCTCATCAAACTCGCCATTGTGATTATGATATCCTGCGACCATGCCGCCCTTCTTCACCATCTCGCCAACATGATTCATCTGGTCGCAACGTTTCTTTACCTCATCTTCGGTCTTTGCTCCAAGTCCTCCTGAACAGACCATGCATTTCAATCCCAGCTGATTTGCAAAATCGATGCGTTCGGCCAGGCTGGCATCATCCGTAATTTCCTTCCATGTGAAATGACAACTGGTAGTTTCGAGGCCAGCATCGTTGGTGATCTTTTTAAGTTCCTTGCCGGAATACTTAACAAGAGGAGTGAAAGGTCCCTCGTAACCTTTAGGACTGCACCATTCTACGTTTTTGTAGCCATAGCTGGCGAGCCGGCTCATCGTTTCGTGTGGTTTTTGCGAAATTTCATCGCGAAAAACATAAGACTGAAAGCCGATCGGCATGTTGATGCCTTTCTTGTTCTTAATGGCGAAAACGTCGGCGGGAATTGATGAGGCCAGTCCTGTGGCGGCAAGGCTGCCAGCGACGTTACCTAAAAAAGATCTTCTGTTCATGATAATAGTTTTATTGTGTGAGCTTATAAAGGTATAATATCATTTACTCGCGTTAAGAGATAATGTATTAAATGACAATCTTCCAATAATGTTTGCAAAAATGCGCAAAAAAAGATAAAAATCTATCAAGACTAATATCTCCTTTCCCGCAATGTCTCTCCAAAGCCGTGTGTTTAGCTGAGGACATTGCGGCATGGTTAGCACTAAAGCGATATTGATTTTGCTGAATAAAGTTCCGAAGGTACAAGGGAGTGACACAACAAAAGCTCAATAGTATACAAAAGCCCGCTACAAAAAAACTTCAACACTTGCGTTTATTGCATCTCATCACATCCTTTCTTTTGCCAGTTGCTGATAAAGCAAATTGATCTTACTGTTTCGAAGACCATTTTCCTTCTGCAATTTCTGTAACGTACAATGTGTTTTTATTTAAACTTATAAATCGCTGATCAATCAATTTTGCATCACTTCGAAGTTTTTTCAATTGCACCAGGATCGAATGAATTTTTGAATTACTAAAATCCTCCTTCTCCGCAATGTCTCTCCAAAGCTGCGTGTTTAGCTGAGGACATTGCGGCATGTTAGCACTAAAGCGATATGATTTGCTGAATAAAGTTCCGAACGTACAAGGGAGTGACACAACAAAGGCTCAATAGTATTACAAAAGCCCGCTAAAAAAAACTTCAACACTTGCGTTTATTGCATCTCGTTACATCCTTTCTTTTGCCAGTCGCTGATAGAGCAAAGTGATCTTACTGTTGCGAAGATCATTTTCTTCCTGCAATTCT
>DATBFI010000280.1:0-5580 GCA_036558585.1 Chitinophagaceae bacterium | reverse complement strand
TGCTTTAAGAAACTGACACTAAATTTTTGTTCCCTGGTCAGCATCTGAAAATTCTGTTTCGGCTATAAGTACTTTACTTAATCCTTAAAAAATCGTATATTCCCTTTCACCAGGAATGAACTGCATCCCGGATGATTTAATCATTTACCCGTGAGAAAAATTTTCTACTTATACCTGTTGCTTGGTTTCTTTTATACCGCAAAAGCTGATCACATTACCGGCGGAGAAATGTTTTATACTTACCTCGGACGTTCGGGTTCGCTGTACAACTATCATATTACCCTCAAAATTTTTATGATTTGCAAAACCACAAGACAATTTCCCGATCCGACTTATGTTTCGGTGTTTAGCAAAACATCTGGTGAAAGAATAAAGGATATCAGCGTTCCCCTTGAAAGAACAGAATTACTTCAACTTACTAATCAGAATCCTTGTATTACCAATCCTCCTGATGTTTGTTACAGGCTGGGTTACTATGAATTCGATCTGGCATTACCAGCTTCTGTTCATGGTTATACGCTTTCATCACAGATAATTTACCGCGTGGAGGGAATGAAAAATCTTGCGGAGGGCTATAGTAATGTGGGGGCAACCTATACAGCGGAAATTCCCGGCACGACCTCCCTGCCATCAGGGCCCGAAAACAGCAGTGCAAGATTTACAGGTAACGATCTGGTAGTAGTGTGTGCCAATAATTCTATTGCATACAGTTTTGGCGCAACTGACACCGACAGTGATCAGCTTCGTTATTCCTTTTGTAATGCTTACCAGAGTGGCAATGTGGGATTTGGAAATAATGTTGTGCCGCCCGGGCCGCCTCCCTATCTAAGTGTACCCTATTCATCGAGCTATAGCGGTGGCCTTCCTTTGGGCAGTGATGTAAGGATTGATCAAGGCACAGGCTTAATCACAGGTATAGCGCCCGATGCGGGAGTTTATGTGGTCACTATTTGTGTGGAAGAAATACGCAATGGAATAGTAATTGCCACACAGCGAAAAGACCTGCAGATAAATATTGCACCATGTTCTATTGCTGCTGCCTCAATGCTGCCGGTTTACATGTTGTGTGACACCACAAAGACTATCAAGCTGTCAAATCTTTCAACAAGCACATTAATTCAATCTTATAACTGGGAGTTTTTTAATGCTGCCGGAACATCGATCTTTAAGACAAGTAATAAAAACGTTGCCTATACTTTTCCTGACACAGGGATTTATAAAATAAGGCTGATCGTAAATCAGGCCGGGCCATGTACAGATTCGGCAACAGCCGAGGCCCATGTATATCCCGGACTTGCTGCAGGCTTTAGGTATGACGGGATATGCATTAATAAACCAACCCGTTTTACTGACATTACCAAAACTGTCTATGGTCAAGTAAATTCGTGGAACTGGGACTTTGATGATAACATATTTGAGGATGTTTCAATATTGCAAAACCCTGTATATACTTATGTGGCCGGCGGCACTAAAAATGTGAGGCTCATTGTTGCTGATACAAAGGGTTGTATCGATACTGTATTTAATAAAGTAACCATTACTGATAAACCGCCTATTGCGCTTGCTTTTCGCGACACGTTAATTTGTGTGAATGATAAATTGCAATTAAACGCAGGTGGTAGTGGTGTTTTCAATTGGTCACCCAACGTGAATATAACCAATGCAAATACGGCTGCGCCAACAGTTGCGCCGCAAGCAACCATTACTTATTATGTTGACCTGAATCAGGATGGATGCCTTAACCGTGATTCTGTGCTGGTAAATGTTGTGGATCATGTAACGCTGCGGGCGATGAATGATACAACTATTTGCGCAGGCGATCCGATACAATTAAATATTGTTTCGAATGGTCTTAAATATTCATGGACACCATCTTCGCAATTAAACGATCCGGCTGCACAAAGCCCAACTGCCATTACCAACGCAAACACAGTTTACGAAGTAGCGGCATCTATTGGCGGTTGCACCGCTAACGATAATATTAATGTTACAACAGTTCCTTATCCTCTTGCCGATGCGGGGAAAGACACGCTTATTTGTTATCAAACTTCTGCGCCACTGCATGGTGTTACAGACGGCAGTTCGTTTTCATGGCTGCCACAGTCAACACTGCAAAATGCGAACACACTAAATCCAATTGCAGGGCCAGTTGCCACTACAGCTTATATCTTTACGGCATACGACACGAGGGGTTGTCCCAAACCCGGTATTGATACTGTAATTGTTACTGTTCTTCCGGATATACATGCATTCGCGGGACGGGATACATCTGTTGTGATAAATCAGCCTCTGCAGTTTAATGCCACAGGGGGCAAGATTTATACATGGTCACCCTCTACGGGTTTATCGGCTACAAACGTTGCCAATCCTGTGGCAATCTATGATAATGAATCTTCCGGCGGAATAAGATACAAAGTACTCGTAAGCAACGAGGCCGGGTGTGTTGACTCGGCATTCATTACTGTAAAAGTTTTTAAAACAATTCCTTCTGTTTTTGTACCAACTGCATTCACACCAAACGGCGATGGCAGGAACGATGTATTAAGACCCATTGCGGTGGGCATAGAACGCATAGAATTCTTCAATGTATATAACAGGGTAGGGCAACTTGTTTTTAATACAGCTACAAATGGAAAAGGTTGGGATGGTACGGTTGGCGGTACTCCACAAAACTCAGGCGTGTTTGTGTGGATGGTAAAAGCTATTGATTATACCGGTGCTCCTTATTTTGAAAAAGGGACCGTAACATTGATAAGATAGAAGGGATGTGTCACTCCTATCTGAACGCCAGTCCAGGGTCATTCCGACGGGACGCTTGGCGATATTTGTACAGTTTTTACTTCAATATTCTATAAAGTTAAGTGGACATGAAGAATATTAATTTTGACCCTTTTCCAACATTGATAAGTGAACGACTTATCTTAAGAAAGATTGAAAATAAAGATGCAAATGAAATTTTCACACTTCGCTCTGACGAAAGAGTTATGAAATTTATTGACAGGCCCCGGGCTAAATCAATAGAGGACGCAAGAACCTTAATCAATAAAATGGATGAGGCATTAGTAAAGAACGAAGGGATCACCTGGGGAATAACATTAAAGCCGGGATTGAAGATAATTGGTACGATCGGATACTGGAGAATTATAAAGGAACATTTTCGGGCGGAAATCGGGTATCAATTGCATTTTGATCTGCAAGGAAAGGGCATCATGCAGGAAGCCCTGGTTAAAGTTCTTGATTACGGTTTTAATATCATGCAATTGCATTCAGTAGAAGCTAATGTAAATCCAGGCAACCTGCCATCAATAAAGCTTTTAGAAAAAAATAATTTCAAAAGAGAGGCTTATTTTAAAGAGAATTATTATTTCAACGGAAGATTTTTAGATAGTGCAATTTATTCACTTATAAAAAAAGATGGCAGAATATAAAAGAAGGATCCTGCATTCCTCCTTCTGGAAACAAGAGAATTTTTTCTTCTCTTATATTCTTTCCTTGTCAAAAAGCTACATCTTTTGTAAGCAGCAACGCAGTAACGGAAAGTATTATCCAAAAAATTTGAAAATACCATGGAGCCGTTCCTCTCTTATTAATAATTAAGTGCCACGCAAACATAACGGGCCAATACCACAAGCTCCACCAGGCAAGTGCATTGGAACTTCGAAATGCCATCCACGCCAAAGCAAATGTAAGCCCGTTGCTTCCCAGTAAAGCACTTCCTGTAAAAGAAACAAAAGACCTGAAAGCTTTTCCTGTTTCCCCATCTTTTTCAATGAGCGCTTTAAAATCAAAGCCTGTGGCGGCTCTTACAAGTTTTATGAAACTCAACGGGGCAAGTATTGTTTCGAGCACCATCAACATTCCGAAAAATGCTATAAGCACAAAAAAAATGGTGAAGGCAAAAATTTGGGACGGAGTCATGGCAGTTAGGTTTAATTCTACTAAGACTAAGAAAGTTAACCATTTTATTTCGCTTTTTTGTTGCGTTGCATGCATGAAAAATCAAAAGCGGCTCTTGCCGCTTCGATAAAATAATTCATTTCTGGATTATAGTTCCCGACCTCCTTTAGCGAAGAAAAACGAAACTCAATTGCCGCTCAGCTCAATCCATACCGGCGCGTGATCACTTGACTTTTCCCATCCGCGCACATGGCGGTCTACGCCCGCCGCTTTAAGACGCTTGCTGATATGCGGACTAAGCAGGAAGTGATCGATACGTAAACCTGCGTTTCGTTCATAAGCATTACGGAAATAATCCCAGAATGTATAAATCTTTTCATTTGGATAGAGTTTGCGTATAGCATCGGTCCATCCCTGGTCAACAAGCTTTTTGAAAGCAGCGCGGGTCTCCGGTCGAAACAGGGCATCATTTACCCAGCGTTCGGGTTTATATACATCTATTTCGGTTGGCATCACGTTATAATCCCCGGTTAAAACCACCGGAGTGCCCGATGCAAAAAGCTCAGCGGCATGAACGGTTAATCTTTCAAACCAGCGCAACTTGTAATCAAATTTTGGTCCGGGGGCAGGATTTCCATTTGGCAAATAGAGACAGCCAACAATTATCCCGTTTATGGTTGCTTCAATATACCGGCTGTGACTATCCTCAGGGTCTCCCGGAAGTACCCTCCTTATTTCTTTTGGTTGCGCACCGCGTCCTAAAATAGCTACACCATTCCAGCTCTTTTGTCCATGCCAGATCGCTTCATAACCCGCATCTTTTATAGCCTTCTCGGGAAATTTTTCCTGCGGCGCTTTCAGCTCCTGCAGGCAAACTATATCGGGAGCTGTTTCATTAAGCCAACGGAGCAGCACAGACAATCGTCCATTCACTCCATTAACATTGTAGGTAGCAATTTTCATCACTTATTTTTTTACGTTTTTACAAAGGGGAAATTAAAGATAATGAACAATGAATAATGAGTTGTGCAGTGTTTATTTACACTTGTTCTTTATTCTGTCGTTCATTGTATCGCCCGGGTTTTGAATAACTACTCTTTAAAGTGTGGACAAAATCTTCGGCTTATGAGATCCCATACAATTAGTTTTGTAAAAAGCCGTTTTTATATAAGCCATATCACTTCCTTGAAACCACGACTGCTTTTTATATTTACTTGCTTGTTTATACAACAAGTTCAATCACAATATTACCTGCGCGGAGCTGTGTATGATGAAAATGGCAAAGGCATCTATAACGCAAAAATTTTTTTATCTTCAAAAGGAACAGCGCCTTTTTATACCGGTTCTTCAGGAGCGTTCGGCATACCGGTTCGGGTTGTAACGGATACAATTATTCTGAAGGCAGACGGTTATGAAACCATAAAAGATATAGTTGACGCGAGAAAATTCCAGACTTTTACGATGAAGTTTGTATCTGGCAGTGCAATGGTTTCGGAACATAAGCTTTTGTCGCTTACGCCCAAAAGCAAAGATGAAAACTCAGGCGGTTACTACCACGCAGGAGAAAGTTACTCTGCACTTGTTGAACATAACTTTGTCAACGCTGATAAATACCCACTGTCTGGATTTGCCCTGAATATTAACCGTGCATCTTATAGTAATATCAGGAGGTTTCTTAACATA
>DATBFI010000279.1:0-5765 GCA_036558585.1 Chitinophagaceae bacterium | reverse complement strand
GCATTTGGTAAAGCAGGCAAATTTTTTTGAACAGAGGCGATGAATGAGTCTGACAGGTGAAATGGTACAAGATCAGGTTCTGCGAAATAGCGGTAATCATTTGCTTCTTCTTTATCACGAATGGGAAAAGTGGTATCATTGTTTGCATCAAAGCTCCTGGTTTGCTGTGTAATGCTGCCCCCACTTTCAAGAATTTTAATGATGCGATCAATTTCAAATTCAATCGCTCTTTTTACATTGCGGATCGAGTTCAGGTTCTTCACTTCCACTTTTGTACCAAGCTTTCTTTCTCCTTTTAAGCGAACAGAAATATTTGCATCACAGCGCAAACTCCCTTCCTCCATATTACCATCACATATGCCGATCCATCTAACAAGTCGCCGTATTTCAGTGATATACTGATAAGCCTCTTCGGCACTATGTAAGTCAGGCTCTGTAACAATTTCAATTAATGGAGTACCGGCCCTGTTATAGTCAACACAAGTATAATGTTCGTCTATATCATGAATGCTTTTTCCCGCGTCTTCTTCCAAATGAATGCGGTTCAGATTTATATTATGTGTGCCTTCATTTGTTTTAATGGTAATATACCCCCCTTTGCAAATAGGAGTTGTATGTTGTGAAATTTGATAACCTTTTGGCAGATCAGGATAGAAATAATTTTTGCGTGCAAAATAATTGTCGCGTTCAATCTCGCAATTGCAGGCAAGCCCCATTTTAATCGCGTATTCAACAGCTTTTTTATTTGTCTTGGGTAATGTCCCCGGGTGCCCCAGTGTGATTGCACTTATATGCGTATTTGGTTCGGCACCAAATTCCACACTGTCGCCGCAAAATAATTTACTTTTGGTAGCTAATTGCGCATGTACTTCTAAACCAATAACTGCCTCATATTTATCAACAATATTCATAAACTGCAAAAATAGCGCGGCATATTGTTATGTAAGTTTATTTTTTGTGAGCGGGTTTTTGTTTCTTTCTTTACATTAAAGACAGCTATGAGATGTGTGACTGCATATTCAGATAGTATTAAAGTTGAAAATTGACTCTGGCACATCATACTATGCAGAACTTGAAAACGCCAGCAAAAGAATGTTGTTGGAGTCAACGGGAAGAGGGGAGTGGGTTATTTATAAAAAGACTAAAATAAAATAAGAATTCTGGCAGACCCGATTAATTCTGGGCTTCTTCTTCAATAGCTCTCATTACTATAGATTATAATTCTCTTTAAATTCCATCATCTTTGAGGAAGTTCCAGTTCGTCTTACAAACATCTCCAAAGCATTACTGTATTGTGAAATGTATTTAATACTGCCAATGGGAATAGCTATACTCAGCATTTAATGCGCAAACCTTTGCAATAAAAGTTTTCCCGATGTAAAGATCATCTGCTCTGGACCTCAACAAAGGAGCAATCATTTAATTATTTTTTACGATCAATGCTATAAGCAACTGAAATTATTAAAGCGGTGAGAAATACACTGTATAGCGAAAAGCTAACATCTGCAATTTCGGACATTGGATTTAGGATTTAGAATACTAATTTAAGAATTTTTTTTTTGAGTCAGGTTGTTTAAGGTATTTTTAAATACGGATAGTATAACGGTAACTGTGCTGTCCATTAAATGGAATTATGTTCATTATTTCACGCAGGAATAACTCATTTGCTGTATAATTAGTTCTGATGAAAAAAATCAATCTGCTCATAATCGTTGTTTTTTGTTTATTGTGTTATTACTCTTTTTCGCAGGAACCACCATCATTTATTACTGATAGTTTAGATAGTTATATTCAGCAAGGCATGAGGGACTGGAATATTCCTGGTCTCGCCATGGCAATTGTAAAAGATGGAAAAGTGGTTGTAATGAAAGGTTATGGAATACGTGATGTGCAATCAAAAGAACCGGTAGATGAGAATACACTTTTTATGATTGCAAGCAACAGCAAATTATTTACGGCGACAGCTATTGCGCAATTAGAGTATGATAAAAAATTATCCCTGGATGATAAAATAATAAAATACTTTCCCAATTATCGCCTATATGATACAACTACAATCCGGTTAGTAACAATACGTGATATGTTAAGCCACCATCTTGGTACAAAAACTTTCCAGGGCGATTTTACTTTTTGGAATTCATCGCTTACACGTCAACAGATCATAAATAAGATGCGGTTACTGAAGCCGTCACAAAATTTTCGACAGAGTTATGGCTATTGCAACAGCTGTTTTTTAACTGCCGGCGAAATTATTCCGATTGTGAGTGGTAAACCATGGGAAGTCTATGTGTACGACAGTATTGTTGAGCCACTCGGTATGAGTAATACACACACGCTTGGTTATGGCATGTCACAAATGCCGGACGCTGCCCTGCCTTACACAAACACCTTTTCAAAAGATATTATTGAATTGCCTTATGATCAGATAGATAACCTTGCTCCTGCCGGCAGTATGGTAAGCTGTGTAAAAGATATTTCACACTGGTTATTAATGCAGCTGGACAGCGGCCGCTACGAGGGTAAGCAAATTTTGCCCTGGCCAGTATTGCGCCGAACCAGGGAGATGCAAACAATTATCAGTAGTACAAAACATCCTGTATATCCCTCTCACTTCTCCGGTTATTGTTTAGGATTAGTTACAATTGATTATGATGGAAGGCAAGTGTACTGGCACACCGGTGGTGCAGATGGTTTTGTAACCAATACCTGTTTTGTTCCTGAAGAAAAATTGGGAATAACTATTTTGACAAATAATGATAACCAGAATTTTTTTGAATTATTGCGCTACCAGATTCTCGATGCATATATGAAACGGCCATATGTAAACAGGAGCAAATTGCAACTGGGTGATTTTTTAAAAAAGCGTCGTCAAATCCTGGACAAAATAGATTCGTTGGAAAGAAGAGTAAAAAATAATCAACCGGCATTGCCTCTTAATGCCTATACAGGAAACTACACAAATGAGCTGTATGGAACTATTACAATAACCACAGATAATAATGATCTAAAAATAAAGTTTAATAGTCACGATCATTTAACTGCAAAGGTGCAATATATGGATAATGATGAATGGCTTGTTACTTACAGCCATCCTGCTTTTGGCATATTTCCGCTTAAGTTTAAAATACGGGACAATAAAGTTGAATCAGTTGATGTAAAAGTGAATGATTTCATAGAATTTGATCCATATACATTTACAAAAAATAATTGAGCGTAATCAATGTTTTACTGTACGATCATAAGTCTTTCAGAGAGCTTATTGCTGTTTAGTCTGCACCTTTTTCCATTGCTTTAATAAACGCATCCATTTTTTCGCCGATTCTTCATTTTGTATCAGCCTCCCATTTTGATAAACCGTAACCAGGCTATCGGGCATGGTTATTTGTAACCAGTCAACAGCAGGTTGAAGCCATTTTTTATATGAAGGGTTTGTGGAATCAGGAATGTACACAGTCTGTTCAATTAATTTTTGAGAATTGAATGTAATCACTTCAGTTCCTTTCCATCCCGGAAAACTAATCAACTTCGAAAAATCATTCTGCTCATTGAATTTAACTTTCCATATATTTTTATCGACAGTGTAACTGGTGATATCTATTTGCGGATGTAAAGGGGCATCCCAATTTTGAAATGATTGCAAAGAAGCATTTTTATTTTCACCTTCTCCCGTTGCCTCCATAAAATAAGAATGATAATTATCTGCCATAAATCTTGCTTTTTCATCTACAGTTGAGGCATTGAGATATTCCGTTATTTTTCGGAGATAGGTTTTTTGAGTGCAGGATGCAATGAAAATTAGAATAATAAACAATAGATGCTTTTTCTTCATTACCTGCTTTTACTTCAATTTACTAAGTTGATATCCGGTTTTTGATTGTATTTTTTTAATGGCTAAAAGTTGATGTGATCGGTTATTGTTTTGATATAATGATATCATTAACTTATCGCAACTAAGATCTATTGATACACGATTATTGCCTATTACCATTCACAGTGTTGGTGGTATAATCAATCCGTCTTTCATATACAATATTCTATCGCTCATCTGGGCCAGCTCTTCATTGTGCGTAACAATTAAAAACGTTTGATTAAATTTTCTACGGAGTTGTACAAATAAATCATGCAGCTCTTTTGCATTTTTGCTGTCAAGATTCCCAGTCGGTTCATCTGCAAAAACAATGGAGGGTTTATTAATAAGTGATCTTGCTACAGCCACACGCTGCTGTTCGCCACCGCTCAATTCATTCGGTTTATTTTCCAACCTGTCCCCAAGACCAAGCAGTTGCAATAAACTTAATGCTTCTGCCTGCACCTCTTTTTTACTTCTTCCTGCAACCCAACCGGGAATACTTACATTTTCCAGCGCGGTAAATTCAGGCAATAAATGGTGAAACTGAAATACGAAACCGATTTGTGAATTACGAAATGCAGCAAGCTTTTTGCCCTTCAGTAAATGTGCTGCTGTTTTATTTATATAAATTTCACCCCTGTCAGGAATATCGAGGGTCCCAAGAATGTGCAGTAGTGTGCTTTTCCCGGCGCCTGAAGAGCCTACGATAGAAACAATTTCACCCGTTTCCACGCTAATATCCACCCCTTTCAATACATGCAGTTGTCCATAGTGTTTATGAATTCCCGAGGCCTTAAGCATGCCAATAAATTTTAACTGTTTTATATAAACTATTGCCAATCTAAAACGTGCAAAAGAAGCTCTTTCTTTTCAAGAAATTTTTTAAAGATAATTTAAACCATAAAACAATTGCTTATTTGGTTATTTCGTTACAAGACTTACATTTGCGCAAAAATTTCACTGCCTATGTTTTGGACGTTGGAATTAGCAAGTTATCTTGAAGAAGCTCCCTGGCCAGCCACAAAAGATGAGTTGATTGATTATGCCATACGCAGTGGTGCACCTATTGAAGTGGTAGAAAATTTGCAGGAGTTGGAAGATGAGGGTGAAGTGTATGAAAGCATTGAAGATATTTGGCCAGATTACCCAAGCCAGGAAGATTTTATGTTTAATGAAGATGAATATTGACACAACTCTTTTGAGGTTTATATCATAAAAGCCGTTCATTTTTTGAATGGCTTTTTTATTAGTAATTGTATTGGTGATACCAGCTTCATTTTTCAATAGTAGCCACACAGACTGGTCAATACAAAAAAAGCATTAAACTTTTAAAGTCAATGCTTTTAGATTATCAAATCTAGTAAGGCCGGTTCAATTACTTCTCCATTTGTTCAATAACGGGCTGAGTAACGCCGGTAAAGCTGAAACCACCATCATGGAATAAATTTTGCATAGTTACCATTCGAGTAAGATCACTAAAGAGCGATACACAATAAGCAGCGCAATCTTCAGCAGAAGCATTCCCGAGTGGACTCATTTTTTCCGCATAACTTATAAAGCCTTCAAAACCTTTCACACCACTTCCTGCGGTAGTACGTGTAGGGGATTGCGAGATCGTATTAACTCTTACTTTTTTTCTTAAGGCATAATGATAACCAAAACTGCGCGTTATACTTTCCAGCAGAGCTTTTGCATCAGCCATTTCATTGTAATCCGGAAATACTCTTTGCGCGGCAATATAAGTGAGTGCAACAACGCTGCCCCATTCGTTGATGGCATCCATATCCCATGCAGTGCGTAACACACGATGTAAGCTCATGGCAGATATATCGAGTGTTTTTTGACTAAAGCCATAATCAATCTCAGTATAGCCTTTTCCTTTTCGCACGTTCAAACTCATGCCTATTGAGTGCAA
>DATBFI010000278.1:0-3855 GCA_036558585.1 Chitinophagaceae bacterium | reverse complement strand
GGGAAGCGGCGCATGTGGAAGGTTTTGCAAAAGAGTGCGCAGTAGTAACACACTATCGTTTAAAAAATGATCCTGCCGGCGCCGGTATAATTGTAGATCCTGAAGCAAAGCTGGAAGAAGAATTAATTATTCGTCCCACTTCGGAAACGATTATCTGGAACACTTATAAAACATGGATACAATCATATCGTGACCTGCCTGTTCTCTTAAACCAGTGGTGTAATGTAGTACGATGGGAAATGCGTACCAGACTCTTTTTACGTACTGCTGAATTTTTATGGCAGGAGGGACATACGGCACATGCCACAAAGCAAGAGGCAGTAGACGAAGCAGAGCAAATGTTGAACATATATGCTGATTTTGTAGAAAATTATATGGCAGTACCTGTAATAAAAGGTGTTAAAACACCAACCGAACGCTTTGCAGGTGCGGAAGAAACTTATTGCATAGAAGCCCTGATGCAGGATGGCAAGGCTTTACAGGCAGGCACTTCGCATTTTCTTGGTCAAAATTTTGCAAAAGCATTTGATGTAAAATTCAGTGATAAGAACAATAACCTTGATTATGTATGGGCCACAAGCTGGGGCATGAGCACACGTTTGATAGGCGCACTTGTTATGGCGCACAGTGATGATGACGGCTTAGTGCTGCCTCCAAAAATAGCTCCGTTACAGGTTGTTATTGTTCCTATTTATAAAGGTGATGAACAGTTAGAAATTATTACCGGGAAAGTAAATCAAATTGTAAAAGAATTAAAGGACCTTGGTATTTCTGTGAAATATGATAACTCAGATAATGCAAGACCAGGCTGGAAATTTGCCGAATATGAAATGAAAGGTGTGCCCGTACGCATTGCAATTGGTAAAAGAGATATTGAAAAGAATGTTGCAGAAGTGGCAAGAAGAGACACTAAGGAAAAAATGAGCGTTGATATAAGCGGACTTTCGTCTTATATCAAAAACTTGCTTGATGAAATGCAATTGAACATATACAACAGGTCAAAGCAAAATTTAGAAGGGCATATTACAAAGGCTGACACATGGAATGAGTTTGTTGAAATACTTGATAATAAAGCAGGCTTTATATCTGCGCATTGGGATGGCACAGCCGAAACGGAAGAAAAAATTAAGGAACTAACCAAAGCAACTATCCGTTGTATACCCTTAAACAATAAACAGGAAAACGGGAAGTGTATACTTACGGGAAATCCGTCAACACAAAGGGTATTATTTGCAAGAGCTTACTAAGATAACAGATCCGGGGACACAAAGCTTCGCAAAAAAATTGCGGAGCTTTTTTTTACGATGAATAAATTTTATATTACACACATTTAATCTAAAAAAGAATTATGACACAAAATTTTAGTGATAGTTCACATCAACAACAACCATCAGTACCGCCAAAAAATTGGCTGGTTGAAGCAATTCTTGTAACGATATTTTGTTGTTTGCCTTTTGGCATAGTAGGCATCGTATTTGCATCGCAGGTAAATTCAAAATTTGCGGGCGGCGATTATAATGGCGCATTACAAGCTTCGCGGGATGCAGCAAAATGGACGAAAATTGCGTTTTGGTTAGGCATTGCAGGAGCTGTCCTTGGAATTTTGTGGAGTGCTTTTTTTGGAGGCTGGGCATATTTTATGTCAAGACATGCTTATTAACAAGTGCGTGATGATTGTGTGAAAAATTACACTTCAGTTTTAAGTACTCAGGCCTCTCATGGGAAACCAAAAACAGATCACCCGGATTATAACTGTAAGTATAGCAGCGTTAGCATTGGCGCTGCTCTATTTTTTTGTTTATCCGATGTATGGAAAATATTTTCCAAAATGTTTATTCTATACTTTTACCGGTTTATATTGCCCGGGTTGCGGTTCTCAAAGAGCTGTTGTTGCTTTACTCCATGGAAATATACTGACCGCTTTTCACAATAACTTATTGGCAGTAACAGCACTTCCTTTCCTGTTTTATTCCTTTATGATTTTATGTGTAAATACACCTGGCAAAAAACAGCTTGATGATAAAATATTTTATTCACCGGTTTTTGTAAGAGTGGTTTTTATATCGGTTGTCGCATTTGGCATTTTAAGAAATATTCCCGCTTATCCTTTTTCGTTATTGGCTCCTTCTATTTAATCATACAGCGACCAAAACTTCACGCGATCCCAGGCACAATTGAGTGCCATTTAGTTCTGTGCACAGAAAGTTTACAATTACTTTATTTTAGATTAATCTTACTTAAAGCAAAAAGAATAGTTTTGTGGCATTGTTAACCAAACTAACGTTATGAAACAGCAATTTTCCTTATGGATAAGGGGAAGCCTTACGGGTTTATCCCTTTTTTTATTTCTGTTAATGCATGCACAGGACCTGCAATTGCAGGGACGTGTGATTGAAGCCGTTTCTAAAAAACCTGTGATCGGCGCAGCAGTTGAAATAAAAAGTACAAAGAAAGCAACCATCACTAACAGTGAAGGAACTTTTAATATCACTGCAAAAAAAGGGGATGAACTGGTGGTTACCTATGTTGGCTACGACGCCAAAACAACAGTAGTAAATGACGGTGGTTTTCTTGAGATTGAAATTACAAGCTCACAGAACCAATTAAATGATGTAGTGGTAACCGCCTTGGGTGTAAAAAAAGAAGTGAAACGAATTGGTTATGCAGTACAGGAAGTGAAAGGGGAAGATCTTGTTAAAGCGAGAGATCAAAATCCTATAACCGGTTTAACGGGAAAGGTTGCAGGCTTGTCTGTTGGCCCCTCTGCAGAATTATTAAGAAAGCCGGTTGTGCTGTTACGCGGTAATGAAATAACGTTGTATGTGGTGGATGGCGTGCCTATCAGTTCTGATACATGGAATATAAGTCCTGATGATATTGAATCATATACAGTGCTTAAAGGGCCTACCGCTGCTGCCTTATATGGTAGCCGTGCACAATATGGGGCCATTCTTATCACAACAAAAAAAGGTCTGAAACATAAAGGATTTACAATTGAATTTAATTCTACAAATTCATTTGATAAAGGATTTCTTGCTTTTCCACGGATCCAATATTTGTATGGTCCAGGTGAAAATCAATTATATGCTTTCGGCAATGGTAAAGGTGGTGGATTGAATGATAACGATTACGATGTGTGGGGACCTAAATTTGAAGGACAATTAATTCCTCAATATGATGGAGCTTATGATCCTGATCAAACTTATACTACAACTTACCCGGGAGGTTATACATGGACCGGAAACATTAAACCTACTCCCTGGCTGGCAAGAGGGACCAATAATCTGGCCCGCTTTTTAAGAACAGGATTTCAAACAACAAACAACATTGCATTAAATGCAACCGGTGATAATTACAATATGCGTTTTTCGTTATCGCAGTCCTACCAACAAAGCATCATCCCAAACATGTGGCTTAATATCAGCAACTTTAATATGTATGGCTCATATAATCTCAGTAAGCATTTAAAGATTGAAGCAAACATGAATTTCAACCGGCAATACACACCTAATTTTCCTGATGTAGATTATGGGCCGAATAGCCTTATTTATAACATTTCAATATGGACAGGAGCAGATTGGGATGTGGATGCGCCTGATATCCGTGGTATATGGCAACCCGGTAAAGAAGGCGTCCAATCTGTTTTTGCAGAGTATCAGCGGTACCATAATCCATGGTTTATGGTGTATGAATGGCTTCGCGGTCATTATAAAACAGATGTGTATGGCTATGCTTCCGCCAATTATCAATTCAACGATCACCTGAACGTGAACTTACGCACGCAGGTTACCACTTATAATTTATTAAGAACGGAAGAAATGCCTTACTCGGCACATCCTTATGGCAGGGAACAAA
>DATBFI010000277.1:0-3545 GCA_036558585.1 Chitinophagaceae bacterium | reverse complement strand
ATGGAGTGGTTTTAATTACAACTAAACAAGGATCAAAAGGTAAAGGCAGAGTGGATGCAAGTGTATATACAGGCTTTCAGCAAATCGTAAAAAAATTAGATATGCTAAACGGGGAGCAATTAATTGATTTATTAAATGAAGAAAAAGCAAACGCTGGAGAGCCGCCGGTAAGTATTCCTCCTGATTTAGAGGGAGTAAACAATAACTGGCAGGATATTGTGTATCATAAAGCTCCTATGACTGGTGCGAATGTTGGTTTTTCAACAGGCGGCGAAAATGGCACCTATTATTTAGGTTTGGGTTATTTAAACCAGGAGGGCATCGTTCATTTATCAAATTTTATTCGATATTCTATAAACATGAATATTGAGCAAAATATAAATAAATGGTTAACCGCAGGTGCTCATGTAAATTACAACCGGGCTAATTCGAGAGATGTACCGGATAATGCCCGAGTTAATCAGGGTGGAGTTGTTTTAACAGCGCTAAGCACTCCGCCGTTCGTTAAAAAATATAACGATGATGGCACATTTGGCTTAAATCCCTTCCAGGCGTGGGAGAATCCGCTGGCAAGTATAGAGGGCCCATATAATAAAACAGTCAGCAACAATTTACTGGGGGATGCACATATACAAATAAAACTTCCCTTTTATTTACAATTCCGCTCACAATTTGGTATTTCTTTGTTCAATTCAAATTATGATTATTTTCTTGATCCGTATCGTACTCAGTACGGAAGATCAAAACAAGGTATAGGACAAAACAACACATCTGAAATATTCAGGTATATCTGGGATAATACATTAACATATAATAGAACCATTGAAAAACATGCCTTAAATGTGGTTCTAGGTTCGAGTGCCTCTGAGCAAAAAGAAACTTTTGGGTATCAATATGGTGAGGGTTTTCCCAACGCAGCCGTCCAAACATTAAATGCTGCTACTACCAATAAACAAATATCAACAACTAAACAAGAGTGGTCATTGGAATCATTTTTTGGAAGAATAAACTATTCTTATAATGACAGGTATTTACTAACCGCCTCTTTCAGGGCTGACGCATCGTCTCGTTTTGGTACCGACAATCAATGGGCTTACTTTCCCGCTTTTTCAGGGGGCTGGAGAATTTCAAAAGAAGATTTTATGAAAAATGTGACACTGATTAATGATTTGAAACTTCGGGCAGGTTGGGGAGTGACAGGGAATTTACCGCCAGTTTATTATCCTTCATACAGTAAACTCTCAACAGGATATAACTACTCTTTTGGAGGAGTAATAGTTCCCGGGGTGATTCCTGACCAGGAGATAGGCAATCCTGATCTTGTATGGGAAAAAACAAACCAATTTAATGGTGGTTTCGATATAACAATTTTTAGTAACAAAATTACACTATCTGCTGACTACTATATTAAGAAAACAACGGATCTTATATTCCAGGAAAATGTTCCCATGAGTACTGGTCTTGGCTACCGTTATTCAAACGCTGAAGGATATGTTCAAAACAGCGGCTTCGAGTTTAATGTTACCGGAAATATTTTTTCTCAAAGAGAATTTATCTGGACAAGTTCCCTAAACATGTCATTTAATAAAAATGTTGTGAAAAATCTTGACTCCGGACGCATTATTTATGCAGGCGCCATTCCTGAAAGAGATTATGTTACAGTTGTAAAAGAAGGTTTACCGCTTGGCGCTTTTTGGGGCTTTATTTCAGACGGAGTTGATCCTGCTACAGGTAATATCAAATTCCGTGACTTGAATGGAGATGGCGTAGTAGATGCTGATCATGACCGTACTTATCTTGGCAGCGCCTTACCCAAATTTACTTTTGGTTTTACTAATGATTTCTCCTACA
This sequence comes from Chitinophagaceae bacterium, assembly GCA_036558585.1. Classification (GTDB taxonomy): domain Bacteria; phylum Bacteroidota; class Bacteroidia; order Chitinophagales; family Chitinophagaceae; genus DATBFI01. The sequence continues at coordinate 1,694 of DATBFI010000277.1, read as the reverse complement.
AAAATTTCAGCTTGAATGTTTTGATAGATGGGGTAGTGGGAAATAAAGTATTTAATGCAACGCGTATTGAAACAGAAGGAATGTTTCAGGTAAATAATTCAACGACTGCTGCATTAAGAAGATGGAAAAAATCCGGAGATATTACTGATATACCCAAGGCTGTTTTTGCAGATCCTGACCAAAACAGCAGAGTATCATCCCGCTTTATTGAAAGCGGATCATTCCTGCGGTTCAGGCAGATAACATTATCTTATAACTTCAATAATAACTGGACAAAGAGCATTGGTCTTTCTACTGTTCGTCTTTATGCAACTATGCAAAATTGGTTTACGATTTCTGATTATAAAGGATACCAGCCTGAAGTGAACCGCGACGGTACCAATGCAATTTCCCAGGGGATTGATTATGGTACATACCCGCAAGCCAAAGTATTAACATTCGGGATAAATATTTCGTTGTGACTTCAAATGAAAAACGTATGACACAAAATAAACTCATAGCATTCATCGCCCTTATTTTGTTGATAAATGCCAGCTCCTGCAAAAAAGATTTTCTGAATAAGTTACCCCAATCAAGCCTGACAACTGCAAATTTTTATAAAAATGCAAATGATGCTGAAACGGGCCTTAACGGAGCATATGATGCCTTGCAGCAGGAATATTATATTTGGGACTATCAAACAAACGGAGATACACGCGCAGACAACTGTTATGCGGGAGGTGATAATCCCACTAATTTCCAGATTGATAATTTCCAGGTAACCACAGTAAATGGTAATATTCAACGCGACTGGCAACAATTATTCAATGGTATTATGCGTGCCAATGCGGTACTTGATAATGTGCCCAATATTGCTGACGATGCCTTTACTGATCCTAATCGCAAAAATCAAATTCTTGCAGAGGCAAAATTTCTACGCGCGTTTCATTATTTTCATTTAGTAACGAGTTGGGGAGGTCTTCCCCTCACACTGTCGCTTAACGATGCTGACATTTATAAAGTTCGCAGCACAGCAGATGAAATATATGCTCAAATTGAAAAAGATCTGCTTGAATCGGAAGCTATTCTCCCCGAAACTTTTGCAGACGACGGGCAAACGCGAGGTCGTGCAACCAAAGGCGGCGCAGAAGCTTTACTTGCTAAAGTGTATGCACAGGAAGGTAAATACCAAGAGTGCCTTGATTACTGTAATAAGGTACTTGGCAATAGCATTTACTCTTTATTACCCGATTACACGCAATTGTTTGATGGCAATCATAACAACAATAGTGAAGCAATTTTTGAATTACAATACAATTCCAGTGGTGAAGGCGACTGGGGAATTCAGTTAATGACACCCCCATCTTTAACGGGCGACAGTTGGATTAAATTTAATACACCCACACATGATTTGATAAATACTTTCAGGGCAGAAGGAGACAGCATTCGTTTGCATGCATCTGTAATTATTGAACCTGCAAATCCTCCGGCCCAATATTTATCAGAACCGAATAGTGTACCCTTTATTGGTAAATGGAAACACCCCAATGGATGGAACAGCCCGGACGATGTAATGATGATTCGCCTCGCTGATATTATCTTATTAAAAGCGGAGGCCCTTAATAATCTTGGACAAACTGACGATGCCATACCACTTATTAATCAAATACGAAGTCGTGTTAATCTGCCAAATACAACTGCAACAACGCAGGACC
>DATBFI010000276.1:0-5686 GCA_036558585.1 Chitinophagaceae bacterium | reverse complement strand
CGTTCGCAATTGATCATACAATTTTTTTCGGAATCTTTTTTGTTTGCAATTATTGCCGGTGTATTAGCAATAGCATTGGTGATCATAGCTCTTCCTGCATTCAATTCATTTACAGGTAAAAATTTATCGTTAAATTATTTCAATAACCCGGCCTTACTGTTTAGTTACATAATTATCGTTTTAACTGCAGGATTGCTCGCTGGCGTTTATCCTGCATTACTCATGTCATCGTTCGGACCTGTAAAAGCTATCAAGGGAAATATAAAGCACACATGGCAGGATATTTTATTAAGAAAGGGACTGGTCGTATTTCAATTTACTATTGCTATCATTCTTATTGCCGGAACGGTTCTTGTATTTCAACAACTTCGGTTCATTCAAAACCAAAAACTGGGCTTGAACAAGGAACAGGTTCTAGAAATCGCAATACAAAACCAGGATCTGTCTAAAAGTGAAATATTACTTGGGGAGCTTGGTAAAAACCCTTCTATAGTTGGAGCAGCGCTCACAAGTTTTTCTTTTAAAAATGAGTTGCCGACAGTTGCCACATTATACGAAGGTGCAGCTTCAAATGAAGTGTCATCACAGGCCACTATAATCGCAGATGAAAATTTTCTCAATACTTTCCAGATCCCGTTGGTTGCAGGAAGAGATTTTTCAAAATCCTATGCTACGGATAAAGATGACGCTTTTATAGTTAATGAAACTGCTGTAAAAAACTATGGTTGGGGAACTCCGAAACAGGCAATAGGAAAACAAATTGATTGGGGTTTGGGAAAGAAAGGCAAGGTAGTTGGGGTGGCAAAGGATTTCAATTTTAATTCGCTTCACTCAAACATTAAACCTCTTATCATCACTATTCTTCCGTATTACGATTTTGTTGCTGTACGCATAAGACCAGGAAACATCACCAGGACAATTGAACAAATTCAAAATACCTGGAAACAGGTTGCAACCAATAGTCCTTTTACATATTCGTTCCTCGATGAAGATTTTGCCAACCTGTACAAAGCAGAGAATAATATGGAATCTGTTTTAAGTTTATTTACAATCTTATCGGTGTTTATTTCCTGTTTAGGAATTTTAGGATTGGCATCTTTTACGATACGGCAACGGTTCAAAGAAATCGGCGTTCGCAAAGTGTTAGGAGCAAGTGTGATAAACATAACAGAGTTGTTGACCAGGGATTTTTTAAAGCTCGTTGTGGTTTCAATTTTTATAGCTTCACCTGTCGCATATATCGCTATTTATAAATGGCTGGAGTCATTTGCCTATCATATAAATATTTCACTGTGGATCTTTTTATTAATAGGTTTAACTGCTGTAATTATAGCATTTGCAACAGTAAGCTTTCAGTCCATTAAAGCAGCGGTAGCAAGCCCTGTAAAGAGTTTGAAAACAGATTGAGTTCAAAATAAATTTTCCATCTTTCGCATTCACTGCAAACAAATAAAATGCCGGCACAATAATAGATGCATTTGTCTCTTCCGCATCTCCAATACATTATCAGCGGTTTACGCAGGAACCAGTAACATCTATTTTTTCTTTTGACTCTAATTCGTGCAAACTTCAGGAATGAAGGGATCGAAACGCCAAAGCCGTTTTCCTGTTGCTGCATTGGAAGCAGGTAGTACTCCATTTATTACTATCGGAAGGTACTTCTTTAAGTAGCGCCCAACATGCTTGCCACAAAACAAAAAAATATTTGTAACCTTTGCAGGTTGCAAACCATATCTATCGCCGTCTCAATTAAATGTAAGTGTGATCCTATCATTTAAAAAAATCGCATAATAATACTTATTAAACAGGCATTTTAAATCTGATCTTAAAAATACAATCCTGCCTTTAAAAGCTTATTATTTTTTCACCATCAAAACAATTACTATGGCATCAAATCTTCTCGATTCCGTTAGAGGGTTTATTACTCCCCAATTAATTGGACAGGCTTCTTCCTATCTCGGAGAAAGCAGTGAAGGAATTACAAGGGCAATCGGTGGTGCTGTGCCCACGGTATTGACAGGGCTTATCAATAACGCCGAATCAGGTGGGGCGGCTGCTTTATTAAGCAACGCAAAAGAAGTAGCAAGCAGTAATATTTTAGGTAATTTGGGAAATCTCTTCTCGGGGAGCTCAACATTACCATCGGGTGTTGGCTCTTTAAGCAGTTTGTTTGGCGATAGATTAGGCGGAATGACCAGCGCATTATCTTCTTTTTCGGGTATTAAGAACTCTTCAGCAAGTTCTTTACTCGGTATGATCGTGCCTGTAATACTCAGTGTTATCGGCAAGCATGCTATGGATAATAATCTTTCACCGGCTGGATTATCATCGTTTTTATCAGCACAAAAATCGTCCGCCATGGATGCATTGCCTTCAGGATTGAATATTACTAACTTGTTTGGCTCAGCCAGGCAGGCAGTCACAGGATCTGCATCGGAATTACGTTCAGCAGTTACCCCAAAACGCACTAATTGGCTGTGGCCCATACTCCTCATCCTGCTGGCAGTAATTTTATTGTTTTATTTTATCAGGGGATGCAACAGGAAGCCGGAAGCAGCGGTAACTCCTCCTGCAGATACAACAACCACTGCTCCAACTGTAATGGATACTACTGCGGCAAGCATGCCCGGACGTGAATCAATGAAAGTAAAACTGGCGGATGGCACAGAGATCGATGCGTATAAAGGCGGTATTGAAGATGTGCTGGTTAACTGCCTGAATGATGCTAATTGTAAAGCCGGAAAAGATAAATGGTTTGATTTTGACAACATCAATTTTGAAACAGGCAGTGCTGCAATCACTCCTGAAAGCCAGGCACAGGTAAGTAATATCGTAGCCATTCTGAAAGCTTATCCAAAAGCGAGGATCAAGATCGGCGGCTACACAGATAAGACAGGTGATCCTGCGGCGAATAAAACATTAAGCCAGCAAAGAGCAGAGGCCGTGTTGAATGCTATTAAAGCAGCAGGCGCCAATGGGGCTCAACTTGTGGGTGCCGAAGGATATGGCTCTGCATTCGCTAAAGTACCGGAAACTGCTTCGGATGAGGAACGTAAAAAGGACCGCAGAATTGCTGTACAGTTGAGAGAGAAATAAATTGATGATACTGTCTAAATTGCTCGCCTTTCCTTAACCGCAACTAGAAAACATAATTGAATCCATCGTATAAGAATACGGAGAGCAAGTGATAATTATAAGGTCTGCGAGGTTGTTTTTCTCACATGGTTGTCGCCAATTAATGTGTCAGACACGGAAGACAATGCCAGATAAGAGGGCCTACTATTTTGCAAGTATCATATTTTTCGTATCAACTTTTTTTCCGTCTACCATAAGAGTATATGCATAATTGCCGCCGGGTAATGAACCTTTGTCAATGGTTACCTGGCTTTCACCGGTGCCCAGTGAAAATGATCTTACCAAACGGCCGCTTTGATCATATATCATTAGCTGTGCCTGTTTCGCAGAGGATGAGACTGAAAACTGTATAGTTGTATTTTGATTAAATGGGTTCGGCGCATTTTGTTGCAATGATGATCCCTTTGCTGCATCTGATATACCAGTTTTACCGGTTAGCGCTGTTACCATGTTCTTCAATTCATCAATTTGTTTTTTTTGTTGTTGCATTTGCAGCTCTTGCTTTTGCATTAGCTGCTGTTGTTTTTGAATAAGCGCATCCTGTTCCTGCATACCTTTTATTATGATGGGTATTAACTCGGTATAGTTCAGAGCCTTAAATTCTATGGCTGAAGAAGATACTCCATTTTTCCTGGACTCGTCCCTTACCGTTTCAAATTTGGTTTGTTTTACCAACCCGGGTAGTACTTTCTCTACGTCTTCTGCTATCAGGCCATAACGATCTCCTTTTGGTAAATTCATTGATTTAAAATTCTCATCATCCTTATACAGGTATATTTTGGGATGCAGTTGATTGATTATATCAATTGCTTTTGTAAAGTCCTTTACATCTTTTTTCAGCGTTAAATCGGAGGGAAGGTAGCTGCCGGTGGTATAAATATTACCTGAAAAATATCCAGCATAAGAAGCAGTATTGCCGGTTGTACCCAATATGCCTATACCCGTACCTGAATTGCCCTCAATCCCGTATGCAGAGCCTGTCGAATGACCCCAAACACATGCATCGTAACTTGATGTGCTGGTTTTTTCAGCATATATCCCGGCCAATGAGCCCGACTTGGTCGTATAAAGAGAATAGGTACTCCCTCCATCGGTAACGTAGATACCATGATATGAACTGCTGGCATTTACAGTTAGGCCATAGGAAGCATTGGCACTCCCATTTATCCCAACCTGACTGGTGGTCAAAGTTCCCGTAGAGGAAATTGCAACTCTGGCGGAAGCTCCTAAATAAGTATTCCCACCATAATAATTCAGGAAAAGCGAAGATGCTATGCCATTGGACCTTGCCTGGATAACGTTATAGTCCATGACCATATTTGAGCCAGTAACATTCCCAAGCATTAGCATACCGGGTGTAGTGAGAGAAACATAGTCACTGCTGTTCACATTTAATATCGCTGCAGGGGTATTTGTGCCAATGCCAACCCGGCCTAGATAATTAATGCGCATTGCTTCCTTATTGTTTGTTCTGAATGTAAGGCCCATCGCATCAGTTGTGCCTATGAAATTAACGTTTGAGTTGGTGCCGGCATTCCCTGTACGGGACCATGTTGTTTGCAATATAGCTGTCCACGAGGTGCCGCTGTAATAATAAAAACCTGGCGTTCCATCTGTTTGAAAAATCAATAATCCCGTTGCAGGAGAAACAATTGCATTCCTCTGTACCTGTGTCATGCGTGGGATCAACACACCTTTTGTTGTTGACTTTACTTCAAGAAGTGATGAAGCATTAGGAGCTGTTGTACCGATACCTGCAGCACCTGTAGTAGGAAATTTGTTCGTCTGAGCAATTAAATCATTGGTTAGCGATAAAACAAAAACCATTAAAAAGTAAAATTTTGTTTTCATAGAGAGCACTTTAAAAATAAAAAAATAGAAGTTTGAAAAGGATTACTAATCTAATGATTTTATTTCATTTTTTGAATGAAAACAGCGACTTTATATTCACGTTGCAAGAATGCTGGCGGCGAGAGATTTTGGGTTGTTACGAGTTATTGCCTGGCGTGAACCAGCCTGACTAAAATATTATACAAGCGTCTGTATAATTATAAGCTTACTCCGAATTTATGTCATGCATCGTCTCTCAAAGACGGTGCGTTGTATAAATTAACCGAATCGTTTAATGTCATGCATCGTCTCTCGCAGAGGACGATGCATTGTATACATTACAGAATCGTTTAAGCGCATCGTCCCTTTCAGGAGATGATGCTGCACAAGAAGTTCCTTAGTTCAATCAATTCCTGCCACCTTACTTCTTCGTTCTAAAAGTATTATATCTCTCCATACTCCATTCATCTTTCCAATTTTTTCTCTATAGCCCACTTCTCTAAATCCAAGCCCTTTGTGAATTTTTAAGCTTCCAATGTTCTCTGGAAATATTCTTGCCTGCAACGTCCACAGGTTTTCTTTTTCGCTCTCTACAATCAGTTTCTCAAGTAGTTTTGTTCCTATTTTCTGCCCCCGATATTTTTCTGACACATAAATGCTTACTTCTGCTACACCTTTGTAAACGGCCCGGCTTGAAACAGGCGATAGTGCTGCCCAACCA
>DATBFI010000275.1:0-6500 GCA_036558585.1 Chitinophagaceae bacterium | reverse complement strand
ATTTTTAAAAAAATGCCTGGCGTAGAAGTAAGCAGGGATGGTTCAGTGAAAGCAGAAGGCGAAATTGTCACGCAGATATATGTTGATGGCAAACCATTTTTTGGAACCGATCTGAAAGCAGTAATGCAAAATTTTCCGGCAGATGTTATAGATAAAATACAGATCATTGATAAAAAAAGCGATCAGGCACAGGCCACTAAAGTAGATGATGGTGTACATGAAAAGATCATTAACATTACTTTGAAAAAGAACAGGAATAAAGGTGTATTTGGAAAAGATTATATTGGCCGGGGCACGCAGGGGCGTTATGAGGCAAAGGCAAATACAAACTTTTTTAATAATGATAAAAAACTTTCTGTAATAATTGGCGCAAATAATACGGGAAGAAATGACGGTCGTAATGATAATGGATCATATATTAGTGGCAATGGCATTTCAGACAGGAAACAGGTAAAGATTAGTTATGCAGCTAGGCCTCTGAAAAATTTTGATTTTAGTACATGGGCAGGTTATGAACAAAACAAAACCAACATTGAACAGCTCATTAACAGGCAAAATATTATTTCCGACTCTTCCACTGATTATTCAGAAAACAATAAAAGCAGTTATTTTAATAAAAGCGTATATGGCGGACTATACTTTGAATACAAACCAGATACATTAACTCTTATCCGCTTTAATGAATCAATAGGATATAGCGATAATGGTTATCATTCCACTTCTTCATTTAACTCAACGGTTTTTAGCGGATATAAGCTCAATACAGGTTTTAATGAAGGTAGTGGCTCATCTCAATCACCAGTTTTGAATGGACAGCTAAGTTTTAACCACCGTTTAGGCAATTCGGGAAGGAATCTTTATCTAAATTTTTCCAATGCAATAAATAGCAGTCAGAACAACATTTATAGTTACTTCAATAATTATTTTTATCCACTGGACAGCACATCTTATGCCTTGCTGCTAAACAGGTTACAATACAATAATATCAGGAATAAAAATTTCGGCACAACTATAAGTTACAATGAACCTATTGCGCCGAACAATACTCTTAACTTTAGTTATACTTTCAATTATGGCAACAATGATATGCCCAGGGAAGTGTATGACTTCAATGCTCAAACAAATTTATACGATCTGCTTAATGATACTTTGAGTAATCACTTTGAAAACAATACACACAGCAGCACTGCCGCTTTAAATTACAATTACAGCTCAAAGAAAAATGGTTTTGGTATTGGTGTGCGATGGAAACAATCCCTCACACAAAGTCGTTCGCTTAAAGACAGCACCTATGAACAAAACTTCACAGGTTTTTTGCCGAGCCTCAGTTTTTTTTCTCTCGGAAAGGGAAGACGGCTGAATATTTATTATGCTCTTAATGTAAGAGCGCCGCAGGCATATCAACTGCAACCGGTAGTAGATAATACAAACCTATTATATATACGGCTCGGTAATCCCAATTTAAAATATGCACTCATTCAAATAGTACAGTATAAATTTAATTACTATAATGCCAAAAGAGAAAAGGGTTTTAATTCAAATGCTAACTTTTCAACCGTTTCAAATAATATCAGCAACAGCATTATTTTTGATAACGCCACAGGCAGACAAATTTCCCAACCATTAAATACGAATGGTGCTTATAACTGGAATGCATGGTTTTCTTATTTTGAACCGGTTTACCTTGGAAATGATAAGATAAAATGGAACCTGAATTTAGCGAGCAGCGGATCAAAGATTGTTAACCGGTTAAACGGTGAGGAAAATATAAACAAAAACAATTTTGTTCGGATATTTCTCGGGTTTACTTATGATACACCCGACTGGTTAGATCTTCATACGGATGTAAGCATGAGCCGGCAAATAAGCAGATATTCTTTGCAACCTGATCTCAATAACATGTCATGTTATTTAGATATCAGCCCCAATCTTACTTTAAAGCCGGTTAATAATATTGAGATAAATGTTGAATATGATTACCGGCAAACGACAGGACAAGCACTGGGTTTCAATACTTCTGCTAATATGCTTAATGCAAATATTATTCAATATTTCAGCAATAAGAAAGATATGTGGCTTGCACTAAAGGCTTACGATCTTTTCAATCAAAACTCAAATACCTGGCGTATATATGGTGACAATTTTATACAGGATACAAAAGTCAATACATTGTCAAGATTTTTGCTCATCAGCTTTAATTTCAGTCTTAATAAATTCAATAATAAAAAAGAAAACCAACTTCCTTCTTCCGAAAATAAAAGTGATCTGTAAATAAAATAAAATGATTTGTGTAAATATTAAAAAGAATATACAGAACTATACGATCTTTTTTTCGTAGAAATTTTAGCCTCTTTTTGAACACTCGCTTTTAAAACTGAATACTATAAGTAGTGCCTACTTTTTTTGTTGACATTCACAAATAAAAATGTTCCACTTAACATGTGTTAAATAACTTCTCTTCCAAAAATTTCAAGGAGAGGAGAAATTTTTCACAAAATAATGGCTTTATAAAAACAGGCATGAAATTATTGTGACAGAACTTTGGTCTTCCAATCTTTCACCATAAAATCAATGTTATGAATACTGATTATAAAGATGTCCTTCAAAAGTCTGGTAACATTGAGGAATTGCAGCAAGAACTGGAAAACAAAGTTTCAAGTTGTTGCAATAATATTTTTGAGAAGAAGGTATTCCAACAGGAACTGGCAAATGATTTTTACTTTTCATACAATGAACATTATAAAGAGATTTTTGAAACTAACCATTTATCTGCACGAATAAAATCACTGATTGCATTGGCTGTAGCAGCTGCTGTTCATTGCCCTTATTGTATTAATACTTACTCTGTTGATGCCTTTGAAAAAGGCTGGAGCGAAAAGCAGATTATGGAAACAATGTATGTGGTGGCTGCAGTTAGGGGAGGATTTTCAAAAATGCACGCAATCCAACGAATGAATAAAGAGCAAGACGAAATGGTAATTTAATGAGGTGTCTTTGCTGGCTTCAGTTTGTATAGGCTGTAATCACATAGGCTCAAATTATAAGTCTTTTTAGTGTTTTTATAATTTCTAATAACAGTATCCCTGCTCCCAACAGGCCAAATATGAAGCCGGTCAATTTAATATAAGGAAATAATCCTGCTATAAAAAACTTGGATGGCTCTTCGGGTAAATAATATACGGTTAGTTGTTTGCCTACTTCATATTTTTTGAATCTTTCTTTTTTGGATTGTACAGTTATCACCTGGCTGTCTTTAGTTGTGTATCGTAAAATGGGAAAGTAACGTTGTGCTCCTGTTGAGTCCTTTAAAATTTTATAGTCTATAACAGTGGCCTGAACTGCCTGCCCATTTACTTTTATTCTTCTCCTTTCGAGTAATTTCATGATGATGACGTACACGAAGAAATAGCTGAGAAAGATCAGTAGTCCCAAAAATATAAAAAGCTTGAATATTAAAAAGGCAACCATTACTTAATATTGTGAGGGGTTATTAAAATGGTTGAAATTATGAACTTTTATGTTTCCAAATCTTTTTTAAAATTGATTTAATAGGGAAGAAGCTGAGATGAGGAAAATTGGTGAATTACTTCTTAATATTAATATTTTTTTTTCTTAAACAGTTATACTTTGCTCAAACAGATTTAATGATAAAGCATCTTGAGTAAAATTTCATGCATAGATTCTTTTGCGGCTTTTTTTATACTTCTCCTGTATTATTGTGCTAACAGGCTTTTCATACACCTTACTTTCCACCCATGAAATAATATCAAGATAAACAAAGGCTCTTGTTTCAAAACGATTTTTTTCGAGATGTTTTATCTTGTGGAGGAATTTTTCTAATTCTGGTTTTAATTCCCGGGGTGGTACATCGAACGCTTTACGTAAAAAAAGAAACATTTCCTCTTCTACTACTGTAAGATTTTTCATTTTTGCCATGAACCGGTAGACCGATTTAATGAGCGATTCAATAATCGAATAACTACCTAATTCATAATGTGCCATCAAATGCAAAAGACGTGCATAACATTGTAAGTCGATACGCAGATCAGCATTGCCATTGATTATCTTTTGCAGGTAATCTATAGAGGTCGCATAATTTTCATTACCAAAATATAGTGTAGCTATTTTATAGTTGAATACGAGAATGCGATGACTGTCGATATACAATGCATACTCCCTAAGTTTTTCTTCAATGTGCGGCACCAGTGCAAGTCCTTCTTTAAAAGTTCCAAGCATTAAATGCTGATTTATTTTAGCACTATAAATATAGATGAACGTGTGAATGCGGAAATTATCGTGCTCGTTGGCAACGGGTGTTTGAGCGAAATCTTGAAATTGCTTTAATGTAATGGAAAACTTTTGAAAGTTGCGCAGATCAAAATGTGCATTAAGCAAATTGTGCATGCCTTTGATATAATGACCCATTTCTACTGCAATCATAGATGGCTCTGCATTAAACAAGTCAATCCATTTTTGACTATACCTGTAGTACATTAAAAAATCCTGCCGTATAAATGCATACCAGCAATAACATTGATACAAGTATAATTTTTCATAAAATCCTGCTATCTCATTTTGATCAGGCGGTATGTTCTTTTTAAAAAAATTTTTTATACCAACTTCATCCTGTTCATTGCGGGCATGACCATTTTTAACGTACCACCTGTATAGTAAAAGTGCAAGATTGGAAAGCCTTGTTACCCTGTCTATGTGACTACTTATTTCCAATGCTTCTTCTGCAAGCGAAGCGGTTTTCTCCAATGAACTACGGGTGATATGCAGCGTCTCAATTTTTTTTTCTAAAGAAATAACCTGTGCCAAAAAATTAAATTTTTGATTTTCTTTCGCTATCTCTTTAGCCTTTTCAAGTATTTTAAGGCTTTGCAATTTGAGACCCTTGTTATATAAAAGACGCGCATGGTCCAGATGTTCACTTAATTGCAAATCTATATTCTCAGTGCTTTTTAACAGGCGAAGGCTTGCCAGCAGTTGTTTATATAAATGAGTTTTTAAATTTGCTAATTGCGATTTTGTAATAGGATGTAATTTTTTTAGCAGTGCCTTTTCATCATATTCAGGCAATTTGCTCAATGCGTCAAACAACTGGACAATCTTCAGATCTTCTTTGCCAGAACTCCTCTTAATATATAATTTGAAATGCCTTTTTTCCGACTTTTCGAACGAGGAGATCAATTGGAATAACGAGTCTGTAAACCTGTTGGACATCATAGTAAAATTATTATGAAACACAATGCCAGTAAGGATTTTAAAAATATTTTCACTCTTTTGGCATAATTAAACTCCTTATAACTTGTTTTGCCCATAAAAACAAGGCATACTATTTTTACTACAGATTTAAATATTGGTTTAAAATAATTTCTCAGACAGGCAATCGATAAAAGTTCTGCAACCGAATGCAATTAGGACAGGCCTAATTCAACTACAGAAAAAATTATAGAAATTTTTCATATGGCAAGCAATCGTTAGAGGTCGTTCCGTTTCTACGGAAAGACCTTTTTTATTGATGCGAATATAACAGAAAAAACTTTTAGCCAATTTTATTTTAACTCAAACATTAAGTCCCCGGCAATTTCACACCGCTTTGCTGTAAATCTTTTATCATCTTCTCCTGTAAAGCGAATTTTGCATCATTAAAGCCATGAGCAGGTACCCAAACATTTATCAACAAGCGGTAACCATCTGGCTCAAGTAAAGAAACACAGATACGATGGGTTGGATCAGTCAAAAGATTTTTTGATGATAATATAGATTGGTCAATAATTTTTTTCACCTGTTCTGTATTAGTGGCGAAGTTTAACTTTAATTCAATATCTATTCTTCTCGTGCCTTTTCTGCTTAGGTTAATTATGATTTCGTTCGAAAGTTTGCTGTTAGGCACAATAATCGTTTTGTTATCAAATGATGTAACGACTGTATAAAATAATTGTATTGATGAAACAGTTCCTTCCTGTCCCTGTGTGATAATATTATCGCCTATGCGGTAAGGTCTTAGTATAAGAATAAGAACACCGCTTGCAAAATTTTGTAGCGTTCCGGATAAGGCAAATCCTGCAGCAACGCCAAAGGCAGTAATAACTGCGGCGAATATTGTCATTTGTATGCCCAGTATCTCCATGAGCAGGAGAAGCAGCAAAACCTGTAAACTTATGGCGACCAATCCCTCGAGAAAAGAACGGATCTGTTTAAATCTTGGAGCAAGGAAAAATTTATTAACCCATCGTCTTAATATCCTGATCAGAATCTGGCCCACAAAAAAGATAATTATGGCGAGCAGAATTTTGGGACCAAAATTCAACATCCAGTGATAGGCCACATCGTAGAAATTTTCAATTCTTTGTTTCATAGCCAAACTGACCGGAAAAACTGTGCCATCCTGGTTTAGTAAAATAGAAAGTTAAAAAGCGCGCTACCAGATTATGTGAGCTACGGATATTGTTAAACGCTTATTGTGGAGTTCAAAAACTCAATATAGGACTGTA
>DATBFI010000274.1:0-1627 GCA_036558585.1 Chitinophagaceae bacterium | reverse complement strand
AAGGAAAATGTTGCGGGGTAACGGCGTATACGTGCTGCAAATTATCCACATTAAAACGGTTAGACAGTTTTGGCGCGCATAAAAAATAGTCATGCTCCGGAAAGAATTCCGATAAAGAACTTATCAATGTTCTGCTGTATTGCCCTAAGCCGGTGCTGTTACTAAATGCGCGTTTTGCGTCGAATGCAATGTTCATCGTAGGTAATAATGATTAGCTAATGTGCAAATGTGCAAATTAATGGGCTGATTTACTAATGTGCCAATCGCTGATTGGTTCTTCATTTGCAATGCTCGTTAATGCACAACAGATGAACGGAAACCCGCCATGAACGGGAACAGGTGAGGCCATAAAAACGAAAGCAGCTACAGAACAAAGCTAAGACGTTGCTTTGCAAAGCGCACCGTGCATGTTACATAAAGCTAAAGGCGAAATCCAAACTAAGCGGGCACAGCCCCTGACGATTTTTTTGGGTAATTAAGAAATCCTGGGTGCCGGTTTTAAAAATCGTATGATCTTTTTTTCAACAGGAAAAGCATATATATTTTTTTCACACCGCCATGCCGCAATTTTTTGTAACAAAAATTTAATGATCGTTTTTTTACTCCAGGCAAGCTGCTGATAAAATTTGAAAAGTTCAATTTCTCTTATTTGTTCCTGAGACAGCCAATCACTTTTGCCTGAATCCACATAATCAAAATTGCTCCATTCTTCAAGACCTTGAGGGAACTGGTATCCCTGCGCCATTAATTCATCCGCGATCTTGTTGCCGGGATAAGGTTTATAATAATAAATGCTTACTGAAAAATTTTCACTCATTTTTCTTAACCTCTTCACTACCGATAAGGTTTCACTAACACTTTCGGGAGATTCACCGGGAAAGCCAACTATCACACTAAAAATGATACTGATATCATAATATGCGCATTTTTCTGCAGTATCAAAAATATGTTCCAGCCTGATGTCCTTCTGCATCCAGTCCAGCATTTGCTGTGTGCCGGCTTCCATACCGATCATGACTTTTTTCAGCCCTGATCTTTTACACAATTGCCAGGTATCTTCATCAAGACGTACTCCCTGGTCTGCACGCATGGTACCAAACCATGTTATGGGCAACCGGCGATTAATAAATTCCGTTGCAACACCACAGACTCTTTTCTTATTTGTAAAAAAAGTTTCATCCTGAAAATGCACGTGTTCAAATCTATATTTCTTCCAAAGCAGCCCGATCTCCTCTCCTATTCTCTCAGCCGTATAGCCATGCCATCCTCTTTTATACATAGCCGGATCAGCACAAAAGGCACATCTGAAACGGCAACCTTGTGAAGAAATATAATCTATCTGGTTTTTATTGCTCAGCTTTTTGTAGCCTTTTACATCAATAAGGTCATAATCGAATGGAGCAAAAGAATTGATATCTGCAAGATGTCGCTCTGTATTTAATATAACTGTTCCATTTTCTTTATAACATACTCCCTGCAAACCAAACAATGATTTATTACAGGTAATCCTTTCGAGTAATTCAGTAAAACTAATTTCTCCCTGGCCTCTTACCACGATGTCTATACTTTTTTCTGCCAGTGTTTCAGCAGGAAATAAAGAAGGATGCCATCCACCCCAAACAACAGG
>DATBFI010000273.1:0-6993 GCA_036558585.1 Chitinophagaceae bacterium | reverse complement strand
TTCTAATGCGTCCGTAAATGAAATGCCTGTAAAACCTAAATCTTTACGCAGTAAACCTGTTACATTTTTTTGTGAAAGAGAGGTGGGCAAATGTGCAGTTGTATCTATTGCGGGTATATTTAAGTGAGCGATCATCACGCTTCCTACACCAGCACGAAATAATTTTGTAAAAGGGTATAATTCCAAGGAGTCCAGCTGTTGTATAGATTTATTTATCACGGGTAGATCCAGATGTGAATCCACTGCCACATCACCATGTCCCGGAAAATGTTTGGCGCATGCCATTACACCTGCATCCTGCATTCCCTCCATTATCTTGGTTCCATATAAAGCCACTTTGTATTTGTCTTCACCAAAAGAACGAAAGTTGATAACAGGATTGTCAGGATTGTTGTTGATATCAACGACAGGTGCATAATTTACTTGTATACCGGCACGTGTGCATTGTTCACCTATAGCCATCCCTATTTTGTAAATAAGTGCCGTATCATCAACGGCTCCCAGTGTGAGCTGATCAGGAAATCTCATAACACTATCTGTCATGCGCATACCAACTCCTGTTTCACCATCAATGCAGATCATCAACGGCGTTTTTGCAATGCTTTGAAAATAGTTGATATAGTTTGCCTGGCGAACCGGGTTTCCCTGGAATAAACAAATAGCTCCAATATTGTACTGCCTGATCTCTTCTTCAACTTTTTTGTCATAAAAAACAACACTGTCCGGAGTTCTGGCTGATAAACGAACCACCATTAATTGAGCAACCCGCTCTTCTTTTGAGAGGCTTTTGAAAACACTATCCACCCAATGTCTGGCTTCAGGAGTTTCTTTATAAAATGCCTGCGCAAAACCTGTAAATGAGATGAAGAGGAGAAATAATACTACTGGCAAACGTTTCATTGAAATAATTTTCGCGGTACAAGTTATTGAATAAATTCTTTGCAGAATTATGAAGGAAATTGTTTGAAATATATAATATCAATTAACAGGTAGATGTATTGTTATCAGCAGATGCACGTCAATATTCTTTCACAGTGTAAGCGTTAGAAAGTATAAAACTTAACTTGAGGCAATAAACTTTTTATTAAAGGACCTGATTTGTAAACCCTATTAAACTTTTTCAAAACAATCTGCTAATTCTGTTGCGAATTGTTTTATATAATGGCCATCCTTATCAAGTGTCGGATCAAAAATAGTAACATCAATTCCAACAAATAAAGGAGATGAGATCAAGGGCGTTAAAGTTTGTCTTAATTCATCATAACTTAATCCATCCTCCTGTCTTGAATCAACGCAGGGCATTATCTCATCATTCAGTACGTCTACATCAAAGTGAATCCAAAACCCATCCAGCTTTTTAGATTCGATCATTGTAAGAAAATTTTTTGATATAGAGCTCATCCCTTCTGAACGCAACATTGATAAATTGTAATAATTAATATCACTTTCAACAATTGCATTTACGTACCATATTACATCAGTTTCACGGTTGCCACAACAATAAACATTTTCTTCCTGAATGTATGGTTTTAAATTTTCAATGTTGGTAAGCTTTTGATGACCATTTCCTGTAACTATCGCCAGGTCCATTCCCGCAGCACCGGCAGTGCCTGACTGTTCAGGTAACACATAATCTGTATGGCCGTCCAAAAAGAACAATCCGTAGTTGCCGTTCCTTTTTAATGATAAAGCGGCACCGAGTAATATGGAGCAATCACCTCCGATGACTACCGATAATTTTTTATTTTGGATTTGCCTGTCAATCGCATTTGATAACTGCTTACTGTAATCAATGATCCTGCCTGCATTTCTAACTTTACTTTCTGTATCAATCTCTGTTGTATAAGCAGGCGGGATAACGCTAATCTTTTCCTCTATACCGGCCTTACCTGCAAAATTTTCCTTTTCCATTCCGGCTGGAAAAAATTTTACACCCGGCTCAACACCGGGCAATGGTTCCTGTAATCCAAGATTGGAAGGAGCCTCAATCAAAATTATTTTGCGCATCGATCAGATGTTGAGGATCATTTTTTATTGCAGCTCTAATAAAAATATTCAGTCTTATAGGGATAACGCTCCTTATAAAGTTCCCGCACTTTTGAAAGAATTAACCCGCGTAAAGCATCTATGTTTGTTCGTTCTGTAGCAGAGATAAAGATGCAGTTGCCATCTGTATTGTGTTCCCATTTTTCACGAAGCTCCCGCAAAATTTCCTGCCTTACATTTGCATCTAACCAGGGATCAATATTTTTTTCTTCATACTGATCCATCTTGTTGAAAACAGTGATGATTGGTTTATCGAACGCCTTTATTTCCTGAAGAGTTTTATTTACTATTCCGATCTGTTCCTCATACTTAGGATGAGCAGTATCAACTATATGCAGCAACATATCTGCCTCCCGTACTTCGTCTAAAGTACTTTTAAAACTTTCAACAAGATGATGGGGCAATTTACGTATGAAGCCAACAGTGTCGCTTAACAAAAAAGGTGTATTGTCAAAAATAACTTTACGAGTGGTGGTATCGAGCGTTGCAAATAATTTATTTTCTGCAAACACATCACTCTTGCTAAGCACATTCATTAATGTGCTTTTACCAACATTTGTATAACCAACGAGGGCAATTCTTATAAATTCACCACGATCTTTTCGCTGTGTGACTGACTGTTTGTTGATTTGATGCAGGCGTTTGCGCAGTAGCGAAATTTTATCTTTTACAATTCGCCGGTCTGTTTCTATTTCTGTTTCACCCGGTCCGCGCGTGCCGATACCGCCGCCAAGCCTTTCAAGATGACTCCACATGCCTCTTAACCGCGGAAGCAAATATTGATATTGTGCCAGTTCTACCTGCACTTTAGCCTGTGCAGTACGAGCCCGTCGTGCAAAAATGTCAAGGATCAAATCGCTTCGGTCTATGGTTTTTACATCAAGTATTTTTTCAATGTTGGTAATTTGTGAACCGGTAAGCTCGTCATCGAAAATGATTATATCAACCGGTTGGCGCAAAACATAATCTTTTATTTCTTCAAGTTTTCCTTTACCGATAAAAGTGCGGCTGTCCGGGTGCTTTAATTTTTGGGTAAATCGCTTAACAGCAACCGCACCTGCAGTTTCGGCAAGAAAGGCAAGTTCATCAAGGTATTCTTCAACCTGTTCATATGTTTGTTCTTCCTGCACCAGGCCTACTAATATAGCCCGCTCGTCGCTTTTTATCTTTTGTTGTTTTTCAATCAAATCCGTACAATTTTTGGCAAAGGTAATTTTGAATTATGATTTATGATTTGAGAACCGGAGATGTGGGTTTAATTCATTCAAGACCCGAACAATTGAATTGGTATTTAAAGTCTCTTTGAGTAGTTTGGTTTATTATTCTACGAGAAGAATTTACAGCCCGCTTAACGTTAAGCCAATTGAATAAGGATGAATAGCAGGGCCTGCGCCGGTTTTAAGAAAATTTGTTAATTGATATGATCCGTCGAGCGAAATGAAGCCATACCCAATTCTGCCTGTGACGGCAAAGCGCGTATTGTTGATGAAATGTTTTTCAGCTTCCTTCATTATATAAGTTTTTCCATACAAAGAATTTCCGGATGCCCCAATCTGGTTTTTCCCTTTTGTATACGCCTTAAGCAGCAAACCAAATTTTGCTCCCACGGAAAATTTAATTCCTTTATCCGGTGTAACAGGATTTCCTGCATAACGAAACTCTAAGGGAATTTCTGCAAACGTGGTGGTAAGTTTGAACTTATCAAAATGATTGGTGTTGCTGTTTGATACATCTGTAAAAGGAAGTGTGCTGGTGAGTGATTTAAGATTTATGTAAGTATCCTTGAAAAAAATATTACTGCTGCCAATGCCTATACCAATTCCGATACTATAATGGGGATTTGTTTTAAAGGGTTTATCGTACATAAAGTAAAAATTAAAGTGTCTTGAAAAACCATGAGGGTCAATACTGTCTGGCGTATTGCCCCAACCATCATAACCATACTGTATTAAGAAATGATCATTTGCCCTGTTGCTAAGATCAATTTTACTCCAATCAGTTTTCTTTTTTTCGTCTTTGTTTTGAGCTTTTAAAATAATCACTGCAGTTAGGCTAAGTATCAAGAGGAATAATTTCTTCATTACAGAGCTTTTGATATTTAAATTTTAACTATTTTCAATTATGGCGGCAAAAATAGGCGAATTGAAGCCATGTAACTGGTTAAAAATAAGTCAAAACCCTAAACGAATGTTTGAAAAGAAATTTAATCCGTAAGTCAAAACTCTCAAACTTTAAAAACTTAAAAACAAACCCGATGAAAATTTTAATTGCAGAAGATGACTCTGTGACGCTAGCGCTTATCAGGCATCAACTTGAAAAAGATAACTACACAATCAGTGCATATACAGATGCACGTGATGCATTACAGTCACTTGAAACATTTAAGCCGGATCTTATCATTACTGATATAGTAATGCCTTTTACTTCGGGTCTTGAACTTATAAGTATTATTCGTTCATCCGGGATAAAAACGCCCATACTGGTTTTATCAGCCTTCGATGAGGAAGAAACAGTTCTGGAAGCTCTGTCACTTGGTGCAAATGATTTTATTACCAAGCCTTTTAACAATGCTGAACTTTCCATGCGGGTAAAGAGATTGCTTAATGTGAAAAGGAAATAGGGGACAGTTTACAGTTGGCAGTTAACACCCGAAACACCAATTACTGCCTACTTACTACTGCCTAATTATTATTGTCCCTGGGCTAAGCTATAAGCTCTTTTGTCGCCCCACATATTTAGTAGTTCGCTGGAACATATTTTAAAGTTTCCGCTCAGGCTAATATATAGCCCGAGAATGTCCTGCTGGTTCAGTGGCATATCATCAATGCTTTCAAACCGAACGTTATACTGGTTAACGAGATTTGTATAGACCGAGCCCGTTGGCCACACCTGTGTGCCGCGGTTACTGATATTTACCAGCTTAAACTTAACACCGGCATGGCGCAAACATTTATTGGCAATAACAACCGGCTGTTCATTGCTTTCAATAAAAAAATCAACTCCAACAATTTTTTCGTTCTCGCTTTCAAAAGACTCCATCATTGGATTCTTTTCGAGCTTGAAGATGGTTTGCGTTGCAGCCATATCTGCTAACTTTGGTTTAGCGCCCTGTGCCGGCGTTTTACCAAAATTATTTATGATGGCTTCAGCATAAGCGGTAGTATTTAATGAAGGTTTTGATTTATCACCGAAATCCCCGGTATGCACTCCCTGCTCCAAAGTATACAATAATGCGTTTTCGATCATTGCCGAACTTTCCATTAATCCCATATGGCGTAACATACTTATGCCGCTTAATAATAATGCGGTAGGATTGGCAATATTTTTTCCCGCAATATCCGGAGCTGTGCCATGCACCGCTTCGAATATGCAAATATGGTCGCCAATATTTGCAGATGGTGCAAAACCAAGCCCCCCAACCAATCCGGCACAAAGATCACTTACAATATCTCCCTGCAGGTTGGTTAATACGATCACATCAAAAAGATCCGGTCTTGTTACCAGTTTCATGCACAGATCATCAACAATAATATCATCAGCTTTTAATTGAGGATAATCTTTAGCCACCTCATAAAATACCTGGAGAAATAAACCATCCGTTATCTTCATTATATTGGCCTTATGGCCGCAGGTGATACGTTTGGTCCCTTTTTTCTTTGCCATTTCAAATGCGTACTTAATTAGCTGAAGGCTTCCCGGTCTTGTAATAAACCTGCGGCTCAATGCAACGTCGTGCGTAAGCATGTGTTCTATGCCGCCATAAGTGTCTTCAATATTTTCACGAACAACAGTAATATCAACAGGAATGCCTGCTTTGCTAAAAACGGTATCTACACCCTTCAGCGTTTGAAACACGCGTTTGTTTGCATATGTATTCCAGGTTTTGCGTGCGGTTACATTTACACTTTTTACGCCCTTTCCTTTTGGCGTTTCCATAGGGCCCTTAAAAAGTATTCCCAATGTTTCAATTGTTCGTTGTGCTCCCGGCGTCATCCCGTTGCTGTACCCTTTATCAAAAACCCATTTACCCATCTCTACAAATTCGTATTCCAATGGCAGTTTTGCAGCATCAAAAATTTTTAATACCGCACTCATAATTTCCGGGCCGATGCCATCACCTTTGGCAACTGCGATTTTTGTCATAAAAAAATATTTCGCGTTAAAGCGCAAAATTAAGTCTACAACAATAGCGTAGCATTATTTCTGAGGAAGTATTTTTTGCAATATGCAGATGCCCTGTTATCAGCAGTCCTTATCTAATCAATACCCACAACAGCACTTCTTCTTTCAAGTAATATCGTATCTCTCCACACTCCCTTCATTTTGCCGATTCTTTCCCGTCTTCCAACAACCCGGAATCCGCATGCTTCGTGAATTTTTATGCTCGCAATATTTTCCGGAAAAACTCCGGCTTGCAGTGTCCAGATATTATGGTGTTCACTTTCATTAATCACCGACCGCAATAATTGTTTACCTGTTCCTTTTCCTCTTGCATTTTGGGCAACATATATACTTACTTCCGCAACACCCGAGTATACGCAACGGCCTGATCCAGGGGTAAAGGCAATCCATCCCAATAGTTTATCATTTTCAACTGAAATTAACCTGCAAACCTCCAGGTGTGGGCCATTCCATTCTTCCCATGCGGGCGCACCCGTTTGAAAGGTTGCATCACCAGTTGCAATGCCTTCTTCATAAATTCTTTTTACATCTTCCCCATGGTGTGTAAGCATTTTTATTATTTCCATTGTATTAATTACAACAACCTGTTTATAACAAGTATCTATTTCAATAAGTTTTTGCGGAATACAGTTATGCTATGAACTCCCTTTCGATTTTTGAAAGAAACAACTTCTTTCTCTGAAAAAAATTTTTCGGAGATAATCGGGGAGTAAAATGATTTTTCTTTTTTTAAATTGGCCGGGTATTATGTTGTACATTAAAAAA
>DATBFI010000272.1:0-5730 GCA_036558585.1 Chitinophagaceae bacterium | reverse complement strand
TTCATTCACACGTGATAAATGTCACGGTGCAGGTTTGAGCGCCTGGATACTTTTGGGCCTCAATTAAGACAAATGAAGAAGACGTTGTTGTCACTTTTTATTGTTTCGCTGATCAGCTATGCATCCCGGTCGCAGGACAGCACCATACATCTCAGCTTGCAGGAGGCTATTACAGCATCCATCTCCAATAATAATGCGATTAAGTTATCGACACTGGATGTGCAGATCGCCAAAGCAAAATTTCGCCAGACAGATGCCATCCTTTTACCACAGGCAAATTTTTCTTATACGGCAGCTACGACCAACAACCCGCTGAATGCATTCGGATTCAAATTGCAGCAGAGATCAATTACTGCAGCAGACTTTAATCCTAAACTGCTGAACGATCCTTCTGCTACACCCGACTTTTCCGCAAAGTTTGAATTGCAGCAACCACTGCTGAATGTTGATATGCTTTATCAACGCAAAGGCGCCGCCAAACAGGTGGAGATGTATCAACTCCTTTCTGACCGGACCAAAGAGTATTTGAGCTTCGAAACAGAAAAAGCCTGCCTGCAGTTGCAGATGGCCCATGATGAAAATAAAGTATTGAATGATGCCCTGGCCACAGCGCAGGCTGTTTATAAAACTTCCAAAGATTATTACAACCAGGGTTTGATCCAAAAATCAGACCTGCTGAATGCCGAAGTGCATGTAATGAATATCGAAACACAGGTAAAAAGTTCACAGTCCGGCATACGGGATGCTTCAGACATGCTGAGCATCCTGATGGGCAGACCAACCGGCACCGTTTATACTATTGACCCCACCGGTATCACCAATGCTGTGATCGCAGACAGCACAGGCCTCTCTAATGACAGGCCAGATTTTAAAGCGCTGCAAACAGGAATGGAATCGTACGATATGATGATCAAATCATCCAAGATGAGTGCTCTGCCCAGGCTGAATGCATTTGCTTCATATCAATTGAATGATAAAAGCATGTTTGGTTCTAATGCCAATGCATACCTGGCAGGTATCCAGTTATCATGGAATATTTTTAATGGCAACCGCACGAGGAACACTATTACTCAACAGCGTTTGGAAAAAGAGAAACTTGCCAAACAACTTGATCAGCAAAAAAGTGAAGCTCAATTGCAGATCAATCATTCCAGGCGGCAATTATCTGATGCGTCCTTTGTCATGAAACAACAACAGCTGGCTGTTGAACAGGCTTCCGAAGCATTGCGTGTTTTGCAGAATCGCTATGCACAGGGATTGGTAAAGACGACCGATGTGCTGATGGCGCAAACACAATTGTCGCAGCAAAAAATCGGTTATGTGCACGCGGTGTTTGATTATAACCTTGCTGCAGCATCACTGCACTTTTTAACGACCAAGTATTAAGTCAACTTGATTTTGTGCATAAAATTTTCAGAACAATACGATTAGGACATAAATACGTTGCACAAAAAAGAATCTTGTTATTTACTTTTTTTGTCTTGACACAAAAAAGTAACAAAAAAAGTCAAGAAAGAAACGATATACAGCCCGTTTCTTTCTTTCGCACTGATTAAGCTTTTGCACTACTGTGAACTCAACTATTGAATACTGTTGGTCAGAGTAGTTTCAATAATAAATAAAAAATTGACAATTTTTATTTGACATGAAACCAGCAAATAATATCACTTCAAATATGATCACTATGTTCAAAAAAAGTTTATATGCTTCGTTGATACTAATCCTCGTGGCCGGATTTAATGCCTGTTCCGACGGAAACGATGAGAAGAATGTAATAAACGAAAAACCTGTTGCTGTTACCCTTTCAACAGTTTCAGCAGGTATGCAGCCGGCGATTTTGGCAAGCGGGGTAGTAGAAGCCGTTCAAACAGCTAATGTCAGTACAAGAGTGATGGGCCGCATCACCAATATTTTTGTGAAAACAGGTGACAGAGTTCATAAAGGGCAATTACTTGCCAGCGTCGGGGATGAAGATATCAAAGCAAAAGGAGCGCAGGCCGATGCGATGATCGCTGAAGCAGAAGGAGCTTATACCTCTGCCAAAAAAGATTATGACCGCTTTAATAATTTATATCAACAGCAAAGTGCTACTGCTAAAGAACTGGATAACGTAACACTGCAATATAATTCCGCGAAGGCAAGGGTGATTGCTGCCAAACAAATGCGCAGTGAAGTAAACGCCAATCTTTCTTACAGCAGTTTAAAAGCGCCGTTCCCTGGTGTAGTGACGCAAAAACTAGCCGAAGAAGGAAACATTACGAGTCCCGGTATGCCGGTATTGACGATCGAACAGGATGGAATTTTACAGGTATCGGCAACTATTGCAGAATCTGATATCAGCAATATTCATTTGGGAGATGTCACTAATATGCTGATCAAGTCAACAGGGAAATCGTTTAGTGGAAAGATCATCCAGATCAATCCTTCTTCTCAATTCACAGGGGGCCAATACATCGTCAAGATCAGCATTCCCGAAACAATGAAGAAAGATGTCTATGCAGGCATGTTTGCGGGTGTAAGCATTCCTGTGAAAGATATTCAGCAGGTAAAAAATGACGTAGTGCTGGTTCCTTTGTCTGCTATTATCAATCGTGATGAGCTCACCGGCATCTATACCGTCAGCGCTACTAATACAGCCTTGTTGAGGTGGATCCGTTTGGGAAAAACTTATGGCGACAAAGCAGAAGTGATCTCCGGTCTTTCTAAAGATGAAAAATTTATAAGCTCATCAGAAAGCAAATTATATAATGGGGCACCTGTGGTAGTGAAAGAAGCCAATGATTCAGAATAATGTTATGTCCAAAATAAGGTAATAAGGTCTTTTTTGTTCTTATATTTTTCTACTAAGGTAATAAGGTCTGCTTTAGTTTGATAAATGAGCCTTATTACCTTAATAGCAAAGAACATTCTAAGAATTTCACCCTTATTACCTTATTTAAAAGTGGGGGAAAAATATCCCGACTTTTGAAAGCCTGCCCGTGAGATCTCTATAGTGAATATTAACAAATAATAATTGTAATTACAGTTAAGAAGATGCCTCCTTTTGTCGGGATGACAAAAAATTTCACTACGAAGCCTGCCGCTCGGCAGACAGGCTTGTCATTCCGACGAAGGAGGAATCTAATACCTGTGAATTCTAACTAAGCGACATTACAAAACAATTTATGAAACAAGGTTTATCAGGGAATATTGCCAGATCGTTTATCAGTTCAAAGCTGACGATCCTGCTGATGATAGCATTTTTGCTTACCGGCGCATTCAGCATCCTGCTGATACCAAGAGAAGAAGAGCCTCAGATCGATGTTCCTATTGCAGATATCTATGTCGGTTTCCCGGGTGCTGAACCAAAAGAAGTGGAAACAAAATTGACTGCACCATTGGAGAAGATCGTTTCCAATGTGAAAGGCGTAGAGTATGTATATTCTACTTCCATGCAGGGCCAGGCGATGCTGATCGTACAGTTTTATGTGGGACAAGATGTGGAACGGTCCATGGTAAAACTTTACGATGAACTGATGAAGAATATGGATAAGATGCCGCAGGGCGTTACTATGCCATTGATAAAGACCCGTGCTATTGATGATGTGCCGGTACTGGGGTTAACGCTATGGAGCGACATGCATAGCGATTATGAATTGAAACAACTTGGTGAAGCGCTGACCAATGAAATAAAGAAGATAAATGATGTAGCGGCGGTCAATATCATCGGTGGACGCAGCCGCGAGGTAAAAGTGCTTTTTGATAAGGATAAAATGGCGGAGAATCATGTTGATTTTTTATCTGTGGGAAAATATTTGCAGGCAAACAATGCCCAGCTCTTCTCCGGAACATTATTAAAAAATGATTCTGGTTTTGCTGTACAGACCGGTAACTTTTTAAATACCGCAGATGATGTCGCTAATCTTATTATAGCCACCAATACTAATCAGCCTGTGTACCTGAAACAGGTGGCACAGGTAAGTGAAGGACCGGAAACGCCGAATCAGTATGTACTGTTTGGATATGGTAAAGCAGATACTGCTTCGCAAAACAAATTCCGCTCTGCTTATCCGGCTATTACATTGGCAATCGCAAAGAAAAAAGGCGCGGATGCCATGCAATTGTCAGAGAAAATTCTCACTAAAGCAGATCGGCTCAAAAAAGACCTGTTGCCTTCAGACGTGCAGGTAAGCGTTACGCGGAACTATGGGGAAACTGCATCAGATAAAGTGTCTGAGTTGCTGTTGCATTTATTTATTTCTATTCTTGGAGTAACCGTGTTTGTCATGCTGGCCATGGGTTGGAGAGGCGGCCTCGTTGTATTCCTCTCTGTGCCGGTAACTTTTGCATTGACTTTGTTTGCTTACTACTTCATGCATTACACGCTCAACCGCATCACACTTTTTGCATTGGTGTTTATAACGGGTATTGTGGTCGACGATTCCATCATTATTGCAGAAAATATGCACCGGCATTTTAAGATGAAAAGATTGCCATTCAAAGAAGCGGCGATCTATGCCATCAATGAGGTAGGTAATCCAACTATCCTTGCAACATTCACTGTTATTGCAGCCATATTGCCCATGGGTTTTGTCTCAGGTTTGATGGGGCCTTACATGGGGCCGATGCCGGTGGGGGCTTCTATCGCTATGTTGTTCTCATTACTTGTAGCCTTAACGCTTACGCCATACCTCGGTTATATCTTTCTTCGCGAAAAAGAAAAACATGGTAAGCAAAAACCCGTAAGACAAATCGAGCAAACACGGATCTATAAAATATACTACTCGGTCATTCACCCGCTGCTGGAAACAAGGTGGAAGCGTTGGGCATTTATCCTTGGTACGGTGGTTGTTTTGCTTGGATCACTAATGATGTTCTATACAAATGCAGTGGCGGTGAAGATGCTTCCTTTTGATAACAAGAATGAATTTGAGGTGGTGATCGATATGCCCGAAGAAACAACGCTGGAAAAAACACTTGTTGCAGCCAACGAAATTGCCTGGTATATTTCTATACAACCAATGGTTAAGAATTACCAGGTGTATGCAGGAACAGCAGCGCCTGCCAACTTTAATGGATTGGTACGTCATTATGATGTGCGCAGTGGAAATAATGTTGCAGAAATCCAGGTAAATCTTGTCGACAAAAAAGACAGAAGTGAGCAAAGTCATGCTATCGTTAAAGGAATGAGAGAGGCTGTTCAGTCAATTGCAAAGAAATATCACGCCAATGCAAAGCTGGTTGAAATTCCTCCCGGCCCACCCGTGTTATCAACATTGGTTGCAGAAGTATACGGACCCGATTATAATGAGCAGATGAAGATCGGGAAGCAAATGAAACAGCTGTTTTCAGCAACAAAAGATGTGGTGGATGTTGACTGGTACACGGAAGATGATCAATGGCAATACCATTTTGAAGTAAATAAAGATAAAGCCATGCGTTATGGTATCACCACGGAGCAGGTAGTAGCCAATATGAATGCTGCATTAAGCGGACAGGTTGCGGGAACACTGCACGAGGCGGCTTCATTCAACCCGGTAAATATAAAATTGCAACTAAGCAATGCTGATAAATCAGGCATTGAGGAATTGAAGAACCTGAAAGTGATTGGTCAGCAGGGAAATGCTGTATCGCTGGGTGATCTCATAACAGTTAGCAAAACACCAAAAGAAAAAAGCATTTACAGGAAAAATCAAAAACGGGTAGTATATGTGACCGCTGATATGGCCGGGCAATTAGAAAGCCCGCTTT
>DATBFI010000271.1:0-4957 GCA_036558585.1 Chitinophagaceae bacterium | reverse complement strand
CGAATAATGAAAGAAGAAGTAGATGCGGAAGATATTGCGGAAAATGTCTCAAAAGCAACTGGTATTCCTGTATACAGGATGCTGCAGAGTGAAAGAGAAAAATTATTGCATCTGGAAGAACATTTACATGAAAGAGTGATTGGACAGGATGAGGCGATCACTGCTGTAGCCGATGCAATCCGCAGAAACCGCGCAGGTTTAAGCGATCCAAAAAAACCAATCGGTTCATTTATATTTCTTGGTACAACGGGTGTTGGTAAAACAGAACTGGCTAAGGCGCTGGCAGAATATTTGTTTGACGATGAAGGCATGATGAC
This sequence comes from Chitinophagaceae bacterium, assembly GCA_036558585.1. Lineage (GTDB taxonomy): Bacteria > Bacteroidota > Bacteroidia > Chitinophagales > Chitinophagaceae > DATBFI01. The sequence goes on along the minus strand of DATBFI010000271.1, from coordinate 4,640 downwards.
GCGTATTGATATGAGTGAGTACCAGGAGAAACATACGGTCTCAAGACTGGTTGGTGCACCTCCGGGTTATGTTGGTTATGATGAGGGTGGCCAGTTAACAGAAGCAGTTCGTCGCAAACCATATAGTGTAGTGTTGCTTGATGAAATTGAGAAAGCACATCCTGATGTATGGAATGTATTGTTGCAGGTGCTGGATGACGGGAGACTGACTGATAACAAGGGTCGTGTGGTGAATTTCAAAAATACGATCATCATAATGACCAGCAACATTGGAAGTTTATTGATACAGGAAGCTTTTGAAAATGTGAATGAACATAATGTTGAGGAAGTGACTGAAAAGGCAAGATTGGAGGTGATGAATTTGCTGCGCCAAACGATCCGTCCTGAATTTTTAAACAGGATAGATGAGATCATTATGTTCCATCCGTTGATGAAGAAAGAGATAAGAAGCATCATCGGCATACAATTAAACCAGTTAAAGAAAATGGTTGCACAGAGTGGCATCCAGTTGCAGTTCAGCAATTACCTGGTAGATTACCTGGCAGAGAATGGTTACGACCCGCAGTATGGGGCAAGGCCATTAAAGAGGCTGATACAAAAAGAAATTGTAAACCAGTTATCAAAGAGAATACTGGCTGGAGATGTAGATAAGGCACATCCCGTTCTGGTAGATGTGTTCGATGGAGTGGTAGTATTCAGGAATGAGACGGAGGAATTAGAAAGAGCCAACGGAAAAAGAAAATAACAATTGTGCCATTGTCCATCGCAATGGCACTTTACTTTTAATAGTATAAAAAAAATAATTATGGCATTCAAAAAAGAAGAAATAAAAATTATTGAACCTTCAGATGTTTTTGTCGGAAATGCGGATGCACCGGTAACATTGATGGAGTTTGGCGAGTACGAGAACGAAGAGTGTGCAAAGGCAAATGAAGTAGTAAAACAATTGCTGCAGGAATATGATGGAAAAATACGTTTTAACTTTCGTCATTTTCCCCTAACAAGAATTCATCAGCGCAGTTTGAAAGCAAGTGAAGCCGCAGTAGCTGCCGCACAAAGCGGCAGGTTTTGGGAAATGCATAACCTGCTTTTTGAAAACCGCCGCAATCTTGGAACCGTCAGTTTGAAATTGTATTCCAGGGAGGCCGGTGTAAATAATAAAAAATTTTTAGAGCAACTGGTAGATGGCATGTACGGATGGCAGGTACAGGATGATCTTCATGAAGGTATTGAACGTGGCGTAAAAGAAGTGCCTGCATTTTTTATCAATGATGAGCCATTGCATTGTAAGCCAACGCATGCTAATTTAAGCGCTGCCATTGACGAAGCATTGAAAAAGGTTAGACGAAATAGCGTAAAACAAAGGGCGTAATAATATGAAAATTGTGCAGTGAAGCTTTTATGTTGCTGTAAAAAAGCAAAGAGCAAAAACCGTCCGGTTCAATAATCCGTTATTTCCCATCGGTTATTTTCTTTTTCCCATCGGTATCTCTAAATCATGCTGCTTAAAAAATATTTTAAAGTTTATTACTACTATCGGCATATTTGTACGTACAAAAGGCGGCTCTGACTTTATGAATGACGTACACAAATAATATCATTTTTTTCTGATCGATTGTATTAGTGGGGTAAAGTAACTTTAACCCATAAAATAGCGTCAGCTTAGTCCCATGAACTGGCGGAAACTTCTTCTTTATTTTCCCGTAGTGATGGCTATCCAGATAGTTGGCCACAGCCGGCTTATGGCCCAGGATATCGATGAAAATAATTTTACTCTCTATACAAAACAGGACGGATTGTCGCAAAACATCATTACAGGCATCGCCCAGGATTCTGTCGGTTATGTGTGGCTTTCTACTACTTCGGGGCTAAACAGGTTCAATGGCAGCAGCTTTGTGCAATTTCACAGCACTACCGACAGTCTTTCATTGCCTGAAGAATATTTAACCGGATTGGTATGGCTTGACAAAAATCGGCTGGCAACTTATCCCGGGGGCCTGCACATAATTGGCACACGCAGTGGTGAAACACGGAATTTATTCATCCCCTACAGTGATAAAAAATACCAGCATAAATTCAACATGATAATGGATGTGGCCAGCGATTCGGCAGGAGATATTTTTATACTTTCCCGTTCAGGTTTCTATCATTATGATAAAAATTATCACCTGGTATTCCGGTTTGATTATTATAAAACAGAGGAAGTACCTACTACTCCTTTTGTTTTCGGAAGAAATCTCCTTCGTTTGGATGATCACCGGCTTGCTATCACCAGTATTGATGGAATTTATTACTATAATATTGGCAGGAAGCAATTTAAAAAAATGGATAGTGAAGATTGCCGGGAATTCAAGGAGTTCCTGGACTATCCAAAAACCGACTACGAATTTTTTCAACAAAAGCCAGGGCATTTTTTTATAACCAAATCAGCGACAGATAGCCTTATTTATATCAACATTCCCGAAGGAAAGAGAACGGCTGTCAACCTGCCCTTCCCTAAAGCAACGGATGAATTTGATTACCGCTCAAAACTGGGAACCATCAACGACACACTGCTGTATATAACAGGCAAGTTATCGGGCTTTTATAAAATAAGATTGTATCCTGAATCAGGGCAAATAAAATTTTACGCACAAAAATATTTTCCTTTTTATTATTGTCGTGATCTGCTTGAAGACAGGGATAATAACCTTTGGATAGCCACCAATAAAGGCTTACTGAAAGAGGATAATATTCACTTGCATATACAACAGGCCGCCATACCTGCCTCGTTGCAGGATACGTTCCCTACTATTGTCATAGATGACATTTGTGCCGCAGGCAATAAACTATTTGTGGCTACCCGCGGATATGGCGGAGTATTGGTATTTGATAAACACTCCCTTGAATTAATTCGGCGTATCAGCTTTAAGAATTACTGGAGAAGCCCGGATAATATTTATTCAATTGTAAATGCTGATGACAGTACCTTATTGGTAGGAACCAATGGACCTTTATTTCGCCTGAATATAGAGACAGGACGCATAACAGAAATAGCACTTGATAAGTGGGACAGGCAGAATAACTGGATTGCTGATTTGTATAAGGATCGCAAAAATAATATATGGATAGCCACCAGCGATATCTATAAGTTTGATAACGCCACAAAAAGCTTTTCTGTTCTGCAACGAACTGAACTATCACTTTTTGAAAAAATTCAGCAGGCATATCGCATTGATCAGGATGCGGAAGGAAACATATGGATGGCTGGTCATGGATTGCTGAGATATAATACCACGTCAAAGAAATTTGACAAGCTGATTGATTCATTTCCTTTTATTAAAATGGCTGACCGGCAGGTTAATTCATTTACAGCCGACCAGCAAAATAATCTCTGGCTAAATAGTAATAATAACGGATTGATCTGCTACAATATTGATAAAGGAACTTTCCGTCATTTCACGCGTGATGATGGTTTACCTGATAATACTATTGCCTCCATGATAGTTATTGGCAACAAACTCTGGATTGCCTGCTATTCCGGAATTGCTTGTCTTGATTTGCAAACTTTCAGAATAACCGCGTTTGGAAAAGAAGATGGATTTCCTGATATGCCAATACCCATTGGCGCGAAATTTTTTTATGATAATAAGGAAAGCAAATTATACATAGGTTTTACCAATACTTTAGTGAAATTTGATCCTGCCATTATTTTCCAACGAGGTCATGTTCCTCATCTCTTTATTGAAAGCCTTGTTACAGGCAGTCAAAAAAAAATATCATCTCCCGCAAAAAACATTACTACTTCATGGAAAAACAATGCAATAACGATAACTATTGGTACCATTAATTTTTTTACCAGCAGCACTCAGCGTTTTGCTTACAGGCTTGTAAAAGATAACAATATGGCCTGGCAACAATTAGGAACACAAAATACATTCAGCATATCCAATCTCTCCGCGGGTTATCATCGCATCCAGGTAAAAATATTTTCTCTCAGTAATCGCTGGCCGGAACAAGTAAAAGAAATTGATATCACAGTGCTGCCTCCTTTCTGGAAAAAACCATGGTTTATTGCGATATCTGTGATTATTCTTGTGTTGTGCGGCTACTTATTATTCATATGGAGAACCGGTCTTATTCGTAAAAAGGAGCGGGCAAAAACACATATAGAGAGACTAAAAGCGGAAGAATATAAAAATCAGTTTGAACTGGAACAGATCAGCAATTATTTTTCCTCCTCAATGGCCGGCAAGAAAAATGTAGATGATGTATTATGGGATGTAATGAAAAACCTGATCGGGCGAATGAATTATGAGGACTGCATTATTTATATGTGGAACGAAGACAGGACGAGAATGATACAAAAAGCTGCTTACGGTCCTAAAGGAGATCCGACAGTTCTTACTAACCCCGTATTTGATGTATTGCCGGGCCAGGGACTTGTTGGTCATGTGATGCTGACGAAAGAGCCGCTGCTTGTTCCTGACACCAGGAAAGACAGCCGTTACAGGCTCGATGACATGATGCGGCTAAGTGAATTGTGTGTACCCATTATTCATAATAATGAATTGATCGGGATCATTGATTCGGAACATCATCTTCTAAATCATTTTAAAGAAAGAGATATTAAGATACTAACCACTATAGCAACACTTGTT
>DATBFI010000270.1:0-5036 GCA_036558585.1 Chitinophagaceae bacterium | reverse complement strand
ATTGATTTTTTTGAGAGCGCTGTAGGATTGCAATCTTCAATCATTAGCCATCTATCTTACTCTAACATTTTCGCATTTGCATTTATTTCACATTAGTTTCGGCAGCTTCCATATATAATAAAACCACTTTAAAAAATTTCCCGGCTTCTCCATATCAACGATCATATCTTTTCTATGGAGTTTCCACCAGTCGATTTTACACTGCATCCTTTTTTGCAGGAGAATGAACTGGTCGAGCGCCACCATACTACGTGCATTAATCGTGTTCATAACAATACAAAACTCTTTTTTATTTTTTTCTGCATAAGGTAATGCCATTATTTTTTGATTTTGCATTTTTACTCTTTCCAGGAATCTTTCCTTAAATGAAACAAAATCATCACAGGTATTGATCAAGGTGAAGATATTGTCCCGCACGTCTTTATGCAAATCAAAAATATCATTGCCAAGCTGGTATAAGCTGCCAATAAGAAATAGCACCTTCTTCATTTGTTCGGTTGCTACCTCATTTAAGCATTGATGATAAATAATCACCGAAACAGCACCTTTGGTATAAGTGATATATTCCATTTCCTTCTTTGGTAAACCGGCATTGGTTTGCTTAACCGTTTCTGCCTGTATCTCCAAAACATCTTTTGATGCCTGCAGGTATTCATTTCTGTGGGGAACATGTTCCAATAAAAAAGTTTGTATTTCTTTTGCAACATGCGCTGCAAAGGTTGTTGCGGTATAGTTTTCGGGAGTATAAGTGATGATCCGTATATTGTCAATATCTAATTTATCTACATCAAACAGGTCATCCCCAACAGGAGTTAATATCCCGAATAGCGTGGCTCTTCTTCTTTCATCATAATCCAGTGTTTGACCATATAATCTTTTATAGCTGCTGCAAAGAAATGAAGTAATGAAAAGGCCATAATAATTTAAAATTTTTGCCCTTTGTTCCGGTTGAAAACGGCCGCTGTATTTTTCTTCGAGCTGATCAAGATAGGGAGTCAAAAAAACTTTATTGAACTGTCTCTGAACTTTTATTTCCTTATAAACGTTTCTGAATGCATTGATATAACTGAATAAGCTCATGCGGTATTATTGCGTTTCAAAATAACAGAAAAAAATTTATCAGTAAGAAGGTTATACTGTAAGGTTGGGAGTTCAATGAAAAATGTATTAAAATAGCTGTAAACCTTCAGAATGCTTACAAACTGCCTATATTTGAGATTCATGAAATCTCCTGTTCACATATGCAAAATTTACCCGATTTTCTTGTCGTAGGACCTCCAAAAACGGCGTCTACCTCATTGCATTATTATTTGTCGCAACACCCTGAAGTTTTTATGTCCCCAAAAAAGGAAACACGATTTTTTGACGTGCACTATGAAAAGGGATTGGATTACTACAGCGAATTTTTTAAGGACAGGAAGAACCAAAAAATGACCGGCGAGGCATCACCGACATACGCCTTTTTGCCATTTGTAGCGGGCAGAATCAAAAATAATTTGCCGGATGCAAAAATAATTTTCTGTTTTCGTGACCCGGTAGAGAGAGCCTTCTCGGGCTGGCTGATGCGCGGATCCAAGGGAAACGAAACTTTATCGTTCAGACAAGCCCTGGAGAAAAATTTAGAACAGAGAGAGCATATAAATTTTAATGATGAAGAAGGGGCAAGAATCTGGTTGGATGATCAGCAAACACTTTATAAAAAAAATAAACTCACTATCCGTACCTATATCGAAGGAAGTATGTATGCCGAACAATTAAAGAGCTATAGAAAGTATTTTGCCGATGAAAAAATAAAAGTGCTTTTGCTTGATGATTTAAAAAATGATTTTCGGGGAGCATTGCTGAGTATATTTGAATTTCTTAACGTAGATTCAACTGTTACTGCCGGTATAAGAAACGAAACAAAAAACCAGCACAACAAAAACATGCTGAAACCACTTTTCAACCTGGTGGGCAAGGAAGTGGTTTTCAAAGCCGGTAAAATTATACCAAAGGGAATGCGAAATAAATTGTTTGAATTTGCAGTTAAAGGAAAACAGGAAAAACCAAAGATAAACGAAGCAGATAGGTCCTTTGCATACAATATTTTTAGAAATGATGTAGAAGAGCTTGAGAAACTATTGGCTAAAGATTTATCAGCATGGAAGAATTTTTAGTATAAGAGGTGTAAATAGTAAACAAAATTATTTCCAATCCCATAATACAACATTCCATTTATCTATACTATCGGCATATGTGTAAATCGTCTCGAAACCAATCTTTTCATGAGCACGTATAGAACGCGAATTGCCTGTTGAGATTTCTGTTACAACAAAATCATAATTTTTCTCAAATAATGCTTTATGTTTTTGATAAAGCATTTCAAATACTCCTTTGCCCCGGTATGCTTTATCCACACAAACCTGTCCCATTATATAATAATTATACACGCTTAATTTTTTGCCTTTGTATACCAGTGGCTCAAGATCAGTGATCATTTGTTGCAGGGCAGGATGAAAACTTTTTGCTTCTTTTAGTGCAACCAGAGCATACCCAACGACCTTACTATTATCCTTTACGATAACATGCGGATGTTGTGCGTTTAATTTATGAAGCAACGCAAATGAGTAATTCCAGGAGACAAACCCCTGTGTATTTTTTTCTTCTTGTGAAATTTTAGTACGCAGGTTTTGGGATGAAAGTTGAACGATTTGCTGAAGTTCTTCGCTGGTTGTAACAATAGTTGCATGCATTGATAGATATTTTGCACAAAGAAAACTTTTACACCGCAGATGAAGAAATATAGAGGCTTCCTGAACCATGGCTGCATTGAAAGAATTATAATACCTGTTACGGCACATAGCATTAGCAAAAAATGTATCTTTCCCAAGGGATGCTCCAAAGATCAGATGACTCCTTCGGACGTTTATCAAAACTCTTAAATAAAAAATAATAGTTGCGGAGGCCGATCACAAAATATCCGCAATCCCCAATGCTGTGAACGTTAGCGATCATACAAGCAGCAACAATGACAACATACATTTCAATATTACGGGGGATCAACGTAAGCGGACAGAAACTTATCAAAATGGACGCTTTGCGGAAATCTTATGAAAAACTGGGATTTCATAATGTATCGACTTATGTGCAGAGCGGAAACGTTATTTTTATGGGGAAGGACGGCTTTGAACTTAACAAACTGGGACAAAAAATATCCCGGCAAATTGAAAAGGATTTTGGTTTTGATGTGCCTGTAATTGTATTGTCTATTGACAAACTGAAACAAATAATTGACAATAACCCGTTCCTGAAAGACCCTGGTAAAGAGCAAACTTTTTTACACGTTACTTTTTTATCGTCCAAACCTGATAAATACGACTACAAAACAATAGAAGAGAAAAAACAGAACGGTGAGGAAGTATTTTTTGCTGACAATGCTGTTTATCTATACTGCCCCAACGGATATGGAAACACAAAATTGAGCAACAGCTTTTTAGAAACAAAACTTAAAGTGGGAGCAACAACAAGAAATTGGAAAACAACGAATGAACTTTTGAAAATGGCTCAAACCACTTAACAATACAAAAAGCATTCTCGTTATACTGACCGGGAAAAAAGGTTTGTGCGCATTGACAAACACAACAAATGCCGGCTTGCGAAATTAATTTCCAATAATTTGAAATTCCGTTCTCCTGTTCATCTGGCGACCTTCATCTGTTTCATTCGTATCAATAGGAACCGTTTCACCATAGCCTTTTGCTGTTAGTCTTTCTTTTGCAATGCCATGTTTAACTAAATAATTTACTACACTTTCGCATCGTGATTGCGAAAGCTTGAGGTTGTAGTCATCAGAGCCATAATTATCTGTATGGCCACCGATCTCGATCTTAACATTCGGCACATCATCGAGGAATTTGATCAAACGTTCCAGCTCGCTTACCGACTCGGGGCGCAAAGTGGATTTATCAAAATCAAAGAAAATATTTTTCAAAATGATCTTGCTTCCAACAACAACTTTTTTCAACTGTACATCTTTTATCACTTCCTGGAAACCGTTTGCTTCAGGTATATCAAAATTTTCTGAATGGAATAAATAAGGTTCAAGTGTAACTGCAATACCATAATTTTTTCCATCGGGTAATGATACAAGGTATTTGCCCGTAGCACTGTTTGATTTGAAAGTTGCGATCAGTTCGTTTTTTGTATTGTCTGTTAAGTCAATGGATGCTTCCAGCGGTTCCCCCGTAACTGCATCTGTAATCGTTCCTTTAAGAATGGTAAGAGACGGAGTTTTTATTTCAACAGGGGGTGCAGGTTGTATACTCTTAACAGCCGCTGTAACGCTTGCCACCAGGTTATCTTCATTACTTAAAATGAAAGGTTTTTCTTCTCCCAGGAAAGTAATTACATAAATATCTTTATCACCAAAACCACCTTCTCTTGCAGATGAATAGTAACCTCTGCGGCCATTAGCCGATACCACGAAGAATACATCATCATCCGGGCCATTAATAGGCCAGCCCAGGTTCACGGGCTCAGTCCACTTACCATTCACAAGTGTTGATTTAAAAATATCATAACCACCCATCGTGCCATGACCCTGGCTGCTGAAATACATAGTAACACCATCGGGATGTAAGAATACACCTTCTTCTGCATACTTTGTATTGATAATAGCTCCGGCATTTGTTGGGGTTATCCAGTTGCCTTTCCTGTCTTTTGTGCAGAAATAAATATCCCTGTCACCAATGCCATTCTCCCGGTTGCTTACAAAGTAAATTGTTTTACCATCATAAGATTCGGAAATAGTTGATTCGTGGTATCGCGTGTTGATATTTCCGTTCAGGTGTTCTGGTCTTCGCCATGAAGTACCTTTTAACCTGCTTTCGTAAAGATCACCGCCATCGTTCTTATCATTTTTGTAAATAAAGAGGGCTGAGCCATCATTTGATAAACCTGCAGTAGCATCATGTTCTTCTGAATTGACCGGTTCACCAAAATCCTGAGCCATACTCCAGGCACCATTTTTCTTATAACTTACATACAGGTCCTCAAAA
>DATBFI010000269.1:0-8953 GCA_036558585.1 Chitinophagaceae bacterium | reverse complement strand
GGAGTAATATCAAATTCGCTTTCAAGTTTGCTATCCTTACCAAGCCCAACCTCCTTACCATTGATGTATAACCGGAAGGCAGATTTTACAGCGCCAAGATGCAGGTAAACTTTCATTCCTGTCCATGCTACAGGAAAGTTGAATATCTTTCGGTATCCTGCAGCAGGCTGATCAATACTATCCGGTATATCAGGGGGATTGGGATCATGCACGGCAAACTCATAGGGAATATTTGTATAGATAGGTGTGCCATATCCTTTAAATTCCCAGTTAGCAGGTACAGGAAAATTTGTCCACCCTTTATCCGAAAATTTTTCGGTATAAAAATTTTTGGGAAGCTGTTTATAGTTAGAGACCCATAAGAAGCGCCACATGCCATTTAATGAAAGATACCGTTGCGAGCGCATTGTATCATGCGTTTGAGCAAGTGTTACCGTTTCAAACGGAAAATAGGAAGCCCGCATAGGCATCCGGTTAATTTCCTGTATTGCAGGATTTTCAAATAATGAATCAAGATGTGGTTGAGCGACAGCAGCAGTTAACGTCGTAAAAAACAAAACAGACATCAACAATAAATTTCTCATGGTTCGCATTATTTTCTTGGTAAGGATATGAGAAGCTTCAAAAATAAAGGAAAACAATAAAAGTTAGCAGTTATCAGTTTGCCGTTTACGATGATTGATTTTTAAGTTTATCGTAACTTTTACATTTTATTATTTTTTGACCAGGCTAAAGTTTCTTCTATAATACTTTTGTTGATCGCACACGTTTCCTGGAAAGTAACTCTGTTCAGCAGTGTGAATATAGATGCCTCATTCCCTGTCTGCCGACAGGCAGGTTTGGCATGACAAATCAGGTTCTTTGATTAAGATGACAATTTATTCCTGAGTTTTTCATCCTGGCTTATTCCTGAGTTTGTCATCCCGGCTTATTCCTGAGTTGTCATCCCGACGCAGGAGGGATCCGTTTGGAGATGAGCAGCCAACATCTTGTCTAAAAATTAAAAATATCATGACAGCACAAGACCAGCATCTTCTTAAAAAAGCGTATAACGCTTTCAATGCAAGAAATATCGACGAAGTGCTTTTGCTGATGCATACGGATGTGCACTGGCCAAATGGATGGGAAGGTGGTTATGTCGACGGGCATGAGCAGGTAAGAGAGTATTGGACCCGGCAATGGAAAGAAATAGATCCACATGTAGAACCGGTTTCTTTTAAAGAAAGAGAAGACGGAAGAATTGAAGTGGAAGTTCACCAGGTAGTAAAAGATCTGTGGAGCAAGTTATTATCAGACGGTATGGTTAAGCATATTTATACCATTCAAGACGGCCTGATAAAAAACATGGAAATTGAAAAAGGGTAAATGCCTTTTTAAATTTTAAGTAGTTTAATTTCATTATGATATTGTTCATCGAACTTGAATATTCGCTTTTCTGCTTTACAGGATTTGCAACATCTGTTCGTGGTAACAATGTTTAATTATTGCCTTCGCAATCTTCCGAGAAGTTGTCGATGGATGCCGTTGCTGTACCATTGGCATTTACAGTAATGTGAGCGTTTTCGCGTATAAGGAAACTGCTGTTCTTTTCCGGGCCAGTTATTTTAAAGTTATTTACATAGGGGATGGTAACCTGGCCATTTGTAAAGCTTTGATTAATCGCCTGTTCTGTTTCTCCTGTTGCCTCGTATTTATTTCCGGTAATTTGCCCGGTTCCGGTTATCTCCCGGGGATTAGCGATAATCTTCAGCAGAAATCTATTGTTATTTACCGTTACATGAAAGGTTTCATGAAGAGTTCCCTCAAAAAATACATCTTCTCCCCTGCCGTTATTTGCGCAGGGAACAGAAACCACGAACGAAATATTAAACCTGCCACTTGAAATGTAACCGTTTGCTGGTTGTATACCTGTATCAGGGAGTGTAACATTTGTCTCTTTCGAACATGCCGTCACACTTAAAGTATATGCGCTCACCAATGCAATTGCAAGTACTCTTGCAGCCAGGCTAATCGTAGTTTTCATAAATTTTTTTTAAGAGGTGACCTGGATTTTTTGGATTGAACTGAAGGGAACGAAGTGTTAATATAAGAATTTTCTTTGCCTTTCAGAACAATTTCATTCCCGATTTACTGCATCTCTTTAAGATAATTCAATTCCAGGATGGAAACAGAAAAGGTGTAAATGCCTGAATTCTAAGCAGGTTAATTTAGTTGATTGACTTAACACTCGCCAAACTTTTATAACTGTTTGTAAAACCCAAAACACAATTTTTCTCGTATTATACATTAAACATAGTGCGTGAAGTGGAAAAAAATAATACTGGCGTTGCTCATTCTGCTTATTGCATGGATTGCAATTGATACCTGTTATCCGTTTAAAACAGACATTACCATGATCGACCCGGTTGAAACAGCCAATCTTGAAGGCGGAATGTGGCGCTCGTACTATGAAAAGAAGCCCGTAAAACTTTTTACGCAATCTGCGCAGCTCATGAGAGACATGTTCCATTTACCATTCTGGCGTTCTTACCTTGTATCCTATTATACTGCAAAAGCGGCTTTTGTTTTTAAAGATGGTCATAGCCGTAATGATTATGAAAAAGCATTTCCATATCTTGAAAAATATTATCAGCACATTAATAGTATAAGCAAAACTCCTTTCAACGCAGACTCTGCAGCCCGGTCAGAATTGGAATGGTGGATAATTCGCCGGTACAGGCAGGAGCATCCACCCGCTGAATGGGAAAAATATATTTCGCAAACATCTGCCATTGTATATCATATTCCTGCCGAAAAATTTAAAGATTATGCGCATTTACGGGTGCAGGCCATGTTACTGCGCGACCAAAAAGATTCTGCAATTACAGTTAAGGATTGGCAGCAAATAAACCAACTTTTAATTTCAGCCTGGCGAGCTTTTGGAAAAACTATCCACAGCTAATTGCGATCTTTTTCACGATGACGTTTTATTTATACTTCCATGATTTCATACTGCGGGCAATTTTTTGTTTTTAAATTCGGTGTTTTATTTAAATACGTTTTTAAATAATCACTTTTAGTAAATTGTCTCAATGAAAAAAATATTTACCCCTATTTTCTTTCTGACCGTCTTTTATACACAGGCACAAATAAACCCTGGCAAAATGGATACATTAGGTGTTGATTGGGACAAGCAACTGATGATCTCCAAATCAACGCCTACACTGCAGGTTGTTGTAAACCCGATGCTGCGCCGCGGATCTCCCATCCATGATCAGTCATTTACTGCATTGCAAAATTTAGGTTGTGATTATGTACGGTATGTTCCCTGGTTTCCTTATGCAAGACTCAGTGTAGCGGAGCTTGAACCTCCAACCCAAGACAAAACATCATGGGATTTTAGCCTTATCGATCCAATGACCATCGACTTTCTCAATGCAACAAAAGGTCATTCGGTAATTTTAAATTTCAGTACGATCCCTGCATGGATATACCAGACAGAACAACCGGTTTCTTATCTGGACAATCCCGATTCAGTGTTTTGGAGTTATACGCAGGGTTCTGTACCCCGTGATACTACATTAAAAGAAATGGGGGATTATTTTTCAAGGGTGTTTAGCTGGTACACAAAAGGCGGATTTACAGATGAACTGGGAAAGTATCATTCATCAGGTTATCACTACGATGTTCCTTATTGGGAAGTATTAAATGAACCCGATCTGGAGCACCTGCCTACTCCGCAACAATACACAAAACAGTATGATGCAATAGTTACTGCGATAAAAAAAGAAGCGCCCAACACAAAATTTGTGGGTATGGCATTGGCATATGAAAATAATCCTGAGTGGTTTGAATATTTCCTCAATCCCAAAAATCATGAGCCAGGCATTCCGCTCGATATGATCTCTTATCATTTTTATGCCATAGGTGCCCAGGACCAGGATATAAATATCATGCAGTATACTTTTTTTGAAAGAGCGGATGCGTTTATAAATTCGGTTCGCTTTATTGAAAGCATTCGCAAAAGACTTTCGCCCGGCACAAAAACGACGATCAACGAAATCGGTAGCATCTTAGCAAGTGATTTTGCGCCCACAGATGTTCCAATTCCTGGTGCATATTGGAATCTGTCAGGCGCAACCTATGCTTATATTTTTCTCGGTCTCACTAATCTTGGTATAGATGTAATTGGTGAATCACAATTAGTTGGCTATCCTTCACAGTTTCCAAGCGTGAGTATGATGAACTGGAAGAATGGCAAACCCAATGCGCGTTATTGGGTACTCAAATTAATCAAAGACAATTTTGTCCCAGGCGATACATTGGTTGACGCACATATTTTTGGGAACGGTACAGCAGGCTCAGATCTTTCATTGCAGGCATTTCATACAAGGCAGGGGAAAAAAATATTGCTTATTAATAAAAGAAACAAACCGGTAAAACTCACGCTGCCAGCGGCTTTTAAAGGAGGAAAATTAATTGCGGTGGATGAATCGACAGGAGACAATGAACCGTCTTTATCTTCAATTGATACAGATATAATCGAACTAAAACCTTTTGCAGTCGCAGTAATTAATTTATAAGTTTAAGCCTCCCCTGTTTGCCGGCAGCCCACGCTTTAGTGAGATTAGATGCCCTCAACAAAAATTTTATGCATAACTCAACACTAAAGATCGGATTATTCGCAATTGGCCTTGAAGCATACTGGGAACAGTTTAAAGGTTTACAGGAACGACTGGAAGGTTATCTGTCTGAGGTAAATAAGAAATTATTGAACATACATTCCGGTGTTGTCAATCTTGGGTTGATTGATACGCCGGATAAAGCGTTTGAAGCAGGAAAAAAATTTCGCACCGAAGATGTTGATGTCATCTTTTTATATGTTACCACCTATGCTTTATCGTCAACAGTATTGCCCGTGGTGCAAAAAGCCAAAGTGCCTGTAATTGTTTTAAATCTCTCGCCCGGCCCTGCAATTGATTATGCAACATTCAACGCAATGACAGACAGAACACAAATGACAGGCGAATGGCTTGCTTATTGTTCTGCATGTGCCGTACCGGAAATAGCAAATGTGTTTAGCCGGACAGGAATAAGATTTCACCAGGTAACAGGTATGCTTTATAACGATGATGAATGCTGGAATGAAATAAAAGAATGGATAGAAGCTGCGAAAGTTGCAAACATTATGCAGCACAATCGTCTCGGGTGCATGGGGCATTATTATAGTGGCATGCTTGATATTTACACCGATCTTACAAAACAGTACGCGCATTTTGGCGGGCACATAGAAATGATCGAGGTTGATGAGTTATCTGCCTTGCGAAAAAATGTTTCTGCTCAAGCAATTGAAGAGCGGATGAAATTATTTTATGAAGTATTTGATGTGCAGCCAGATTGCAGCAAAGAGGAATTGGAACGTGCCGCAAAAACATCTGTTGCTTTGGATCGATTGGTGCAGCAATATAAACTTGGATCATTGGCATACTACTACAAGGGAACAGGTGTAGAAGAAAATGAAGATACGATCAGTTCAATCATATTGGGTAATTCATTGCTTACTGCCGGGCATGTTCCCGTTGCAGGAGAATATGAAATAAAAAATGTTCAGGCAATGAAGATCATGGACAGTTTTGATGCGGGCGGTTCTTTCACCGAATATTATGCGATGGATTATAATGATGATGTGGTGCTAATGGGCCATGATGGGCCCGGTCATATTGCCATTGCAGAAGGTAAAACAAAAGTACGGCCACTAAAAGTTTATCATGGAAAAGTTGGAAAGGGATTGTCTGTAGAGATGTCCGTAAAAACCGGTCCTGTTACATTGTTATCAGTTGTTGAAAAACCAGGCGGAAAGTTGATGTTGCTTGCAGCAGAAGCCGAATCGGTGGAGGGTCCTGTTCTCCAGATCGGCAATACCAATAGCCGGTATAAATTTCCAATCGGTGCAAAAAAATTTGTAAACGACTGGAACAGTTATGGTCCTGCTCATCACTGTGCGGTGGGAATCGGGCATATTGCTGGTAAGATCAAAAAGCTTGGACTGTTATTAAATATGGAAGCGATACAAGTGTGTTAAGAATTACAGGTCCCGCGTTTTTCACTGCGACTTGCGATATGGCATTTGGGCTCTGTCTTGTTTTGGTAAAAATTTGAAGCAGTATAAAAACAAAAAAGCATCAAGCTTTGTATTTCTCCTGGCCGAAACCAGTTTCTTTACATACCCGATGCTTTTGTTAAGTCGCAATCATCCTGTTAAGGATACTTGCTTCTTACTTGAGCGGCAATCATCTTGTTTAAGGATTTTTGCTTTTCAATTGTAAATCCAAGATACAATGACAAACCAGCGGATCCCAAATTTTCTTTATCCTTATTATACACTCGTTATACAGCGGTTTTACACGAGTTTATACACAAATATTTAAATGTTATAAACAAAATTGTTTTGGGTTTCCAACATTTAGTGACCACAACGTTATAGCGAATTAAGAATGCTTTGTGAAGAGTATCTAATTTCCTTTTTAATACTTCCTGAATTTTGATTGAAACGTCATAGTATTTATCTTGTCTATAATTTGCCCGATCCGCTATAAATTTTATATGCCAACAATTACTTATGAAAAATAAATCCGGTCGTCGAAAATTTATCAGGAACCTGGGTGTGGGAAGTTTAACTGCCACTGTAATCCCTTCTTCTCTCTTTGCTGAAGAAACAAACACAGAAAATAATTTCAATGAGAGTGATACTGGCAAACTTCCTTCAAAACATACTTATAACGGAACATATACAGATGAATATTTAAACCGTGTGGCTTTTCCGATTGGTGGTATGGGAGCAGGAATGTTTTGCATGGAAGGCACCGGTGCTGTTTCGCATATGTCGGTAAGACACAGGCCGGAGATTTTTAATGAGCCCGGAATGTTTGCAGCCATTTCAATTAAAGGGTCAAAAAACGGTGCAAAGATTCTTGAGGGGCCGGTGCCGGACTGGAAGAAATTTGGGCAGGCTGGTGCAGGTAACGGGCTTGCCGGTTCTACTACAGGTTTACCCCGCTTTCATAACGCTGTTTTTAAAGCAAGATTTCCTTTTGGTTTAATTGATCTTACTGATAGCGAATTGCCTCTTCGTATTGAAATAAGAGGCTGGAGTCCTTTTATACCAACTGATGATGACAATTCAAGTCTTCCTGTTGGCGCGCTGGAATATAAAATTATGAACACCGGAACTGCAAGTGCTGATGCAGTATTTTCTTTTAACGCAAAAAATTTTTTGAGAGTTGAAAATGGAAAAAATTCGATCAATAAAATGGATAATGGTTTTATAATATCGGAAAAGGGAACAAAAGAAAAACCATTTAAAAGTGATTTTGCCATTTTTACGGATGACTCCTCTGCGGTTGTTGATTACTGCTGGTTTCGTGGCGGATGGTGGGACCCTTTAACAATGGCATGGAATGCAGTAAAAAATGGAGAAGCGAAAAGTGTTGAGCCTGTTGAAGCTGATGCGCCGGGTGCATCATTATATGTGCCTTTCACGCTTGCTCCGGGAAAAGAAAAAATTATCAGGGTCATGATGGCATGGTATACACCTGATACTGATTTTACTATTGGAACGGTGGGTGAAAAAAAAGAGAATTGCGATCCTGCATCAGGCTGCTGCACTTCTCCTGATGTGTTGAACCTTGATAAGTACGATAAAAATTTTGATGGGAAATTTTATAAGCCATGGTACAGCAGTAAATTCAATAATGTTGAAGAAGTAAGCACCTACTGGCTTGAAAATTATAATGACCTTTTCAAAAAATCAATGCTCTTTAAAGATGCATTTTATGCCAGCACATTACCACCTGAGGTTGTTGAAGCTGTTGCAGCTAATCTTACTATTTTAAAATCGCCCACAGTGATGCGGCAATTCGATGGGCGGCTATGGAGTTTTGAAGGATGCGCCGATGATGCGGGTTGCTGTCACGGTTCATGCACACACGTATGGAATTATGCACAAGCCATTTCACATCTTTTTCCTGCACTTGAAAGAAGCTTACGGCATACGGAATTTTGCGAGAGCCAGAATGCAGAAGGTCATCAAAACTTCAGGGCTACGCTGCCGATTCGTCCTGCTGATCATACTTTCCACGCAGCATGTGATGGGCAACTGGGCGGCATCATGAAAGTATACCGCGAGTGGCGTATCAGTGGTGATAATGAATGGTTGAAAAAAATGTATCCTATAGTAAAAGCGAGTATGGATTACTGCATCCGTACATGGGATCCAAAAAATAAAGGTGTAATTGAAGAACCGCATCACAATACTTATGATATAGAATTCTGGGGGCCGGATGGCATGCATTGCAGTTTCTATATTGGTGCATTGAATGCGATGGCTGCAATGGGAAAATTTTTACAACAGGATGTAAGTGCGTATGAACAGCTCGCAGCAAAAGGGAAAAAATTTATGGAGAGCGAGTTATATGACGGAGAATATTTTATTCAGAAGATACAATTTACGGGATTGAATGCGCCCAATCCTGCAGAGGCTGCAAAAAAATCTTTTGGCGGTGAATATTCAAAAGAAGCAATAGATCTGCTTGAAAAAGAGGGACCAAAATATCAATATGGTAAAGGATGTTTATCAGATGGTGTGCTGGGTGCCTGGATCGCACGCATGTGTGACCTGGATGATCCGATCGATATAGAAAAAATAAAAACTCATTTGCTTGCGGTTCATAAATATAACCTGGAAAAAAATTTGAGTGATCACGCAAATCCTCAGCGCCCTGCTTATGCTTTAGGCGATGAGGGCGGTTTACTGTTGTGTTCATGGCCAAAAGGAGGAAAACTTTCTCTGCCATTTGTGTACAGTGATGAAGTGTGGACAGGAATAGAACACCAGGTAGCATCTCACCTGATGCTGATGGGCCATGTGAAAGAAGGACTTGAAATTGTGCGGATATCACGCAACCGTTATGATGGG